>NZ_JBXUGO010000012.1:0-137691 GCF_057180565.1 Serratia sp. HNCC26DJ244
TGTCCGTTTCGTGCCAGCGGACATTGTTAGCTTCAGTCTATGCTAATAAACGGGGAGCAGAACACTGCAAATTTGATGTTTTGATATGGGGCTAATTACCCCTATTTCCTTCCTGCTTTTTTTCTAATTTTGTCACAACTTTACTCAACCATTTGGGTTCTTCTTTGAGATCTGAGTAGTAGCAATTCTCTGGAACTGCTTTCCAGAATGCAGTTATTGCGTCAGCAAACTCTACAAATTGATCTTCTGAGACATGTAAATCATCATGGCTAGGCACGTTTTGCGTACCTCGAACATCGGTAGGGTGTGGATAGTATTCAGGATGATTGAATGATAGTGTTTGATGTGAATCGCCGTCCCCATGCTTGTATACGTTTACTACCAAGTTACATGCTTTGATCCTTTCTCCGTATTCAGTTCCATTGATTTTGAGGCCGATCCATTCGAGCAAATCAATAAGCTGATGGAAATTTAAATTCCAGATCATGGGGGTAGTAATCAACTCTTTTTTGAACCAGTTACTTAGTTCTTTGATGGTGTGTTCTCTTAGTTTTTTATCAAACTGGTGGTACATTCCTGCTGTTACTGCTAACAACACGGTATTTTGCATCTCCAGTAGCGACCATACATAATTGATTCCCTCGTGGTAAGCTTGCTCGTAGGTAGCCATTAGATCATCGTTATCAGGATCGAAATATTCTGCGGCAGTCTCTAAATACTGTTGCTCTCTCCTTTCTGCTTCTTGTTCTAAATCGCCAAACTGCGATAGGAGTCTACGCTTTGCTTCCGAAACGTAAAATTCATGAGGTTCAATAAAGTATGGAAGATCGGCTCTAGCGAGCCAGAAGGTGGCAAAATTTTTTGATGACATACTTTTCCTCAATGGAATTAGAGACAGTTAGCGGTATGTTGACTCTTAAGATGATACATGACCTGTTCTGATGTAGCCAAATTGTCATTTGGTTTGAAATGCTGTGATTTTGTTCAGTGGTTCTGAAGTGAAAGGATGTGGGTTGAAATCTCAAAACCAGCCACTACATACGTAGAGCTACCCCGAACCGGCTTCGTTTTCATTTAGGGTTGGAGAACACAGGGAGGGGGAGCTTTTTCAGCGCTTTTCGTCGGAGGTTTTACCATTTTTTTACCATGGTAAAATTGCAGACATAAAAAAACCAACCGTAACAGGTTGGTTTTTCTATAAAAAGTTGGTCGGCATGAGAGGATTCGAACCTCCGACCCCCGACACCCCATGACGGTGCGCTACCAGGCTGCGCTACATGCCGACGCAGTGGAAGCTATACTACCGTTTTTGGCACTAAATTCAAGTTGCCATCTTACTGATCGCTTTAGATTTAAGCAGTTAGTTAGCAATAAAGCGTTTGACATCGGTCAAGACCTGCAGCAGTAGGGCTAACTGTGGCTTTTCATCCTTGATTTCTTGATCGTCTTGGTCGTAAGCGTGATAACGCCCATTACCTTGTAATACCAGGGTTTGTGTCGGGGTGGTAATGACCAATTGGCTACCATTACCCGTGGCGACCCAGTTATTTTTACGCTGTGGGGTAAAGAGATCTTCACCTTGTGAGTAATCGTTAGCGCTGGTTTTTACATGTAGCAGGCGCTGCATCAGTGTACGCATCACATCATTGTGGTTGGTGAGTTTATTGATGCTTTGTGCAGGTGTACCCGGCCAGCGGATCACCAACGGAACCTGTAATTGGTGGCGGTTAAAGCTATTACCAGCCCCCCAGTTTCCTTTATCAGTATCATTGAACTCCATACCGTGCTCAGCCGTAATGACGATGACTGTGTTATCCAACATGCCTTTCTCATTCAGTGTCGTCAGCATCTGGGCAATCTGTGCATCAATCTTGTTTGCTCCAGTGCGATAGTGCTGGATAAAGGCATCTGCGGGTAAGGTTTTATTGGGCAATTCACTGCCACTGAAATTGACGTAAGAAAACCATGGGCTATCGTTGCTTCGATCGGCCAACCACTGTTGCCATTGGCGTGTGGTTTGTGCATCGCTCTGTGCCAACGGTGCGGGTGGTAATGAAAAGTCGGCAAACAACGCTTGGCGGTAAAGCGCGGCATTAAAGCCATCTGATGAGAACAAGCCAAATTGATAGCCTTGATCGCTTAATGCTTTAATCAAGGCGGAAGGTTTACGCCCAGCCAGAATACCATCCAGATAGGTAGGGGAAATGCCATAGAACAGGCCAAATAACCCGGTATCAGCTTGATTACCTGTGCTGTAATGATTGCTGAAGTGAATATTTTCCTGCGCAAAATGGGTTAGGGCTGGCATATCTTGCGCAATATCTTTATTGCGAATGCCATTGACCACAATCATCAGTAAGTTATAGCCGCTACCTTTATCCCTATAGGTTAAATCACTTAGCGGATATTCAACCGCTGCTGCATCCGGGTTGCCTTGTTGTATCAGACGACGTTGATACTCTTGTGGGTCGAGCAGACCATGCTTTTCCAGAAACTTACGCGCGGTCATCGGGTAAGAGAGGGGAAGGTTAGCGCGCTGCATGGTGATAGGACGGTAAAAATTAGCATCAGCCCAGATATAGAACAGGTGGGATGCAAAGAATGAACAGATAAACAATACCGCCAGGGGCTTGCCGAAGCTGTGTCGGTTAAGACTCCGTAATTTCTGCCAGCTCCAGGTGGCAAAGAGCATTTGGACCAGGAATATCACTGGGACGCTGATAAACATTAACTGCCAAGAGCGTGCCATTTCACTCTGCTCTGGGTTGATCACTAACTCCCAAACCACCGGGTTAAGGTGCAGGTGGAAGTGAGCAAAGATTGCACTGTCGACCAACAGTAGGGTGAGCCCGGCGGTAGCCAGCGCTGCAGAGATAAATCGCAATAGGCGTTGCGACATCACGACAAAGGTCAGCGGGAAGATAATAAGCAGATAGGCCGCAAAAACAATAAAACTGAATTGCCCAATCAGGCTGACAAAGGCGTAGATTCGGCCCAGGAGTGATGACGGCCAGTCGCTAACAAACAGGTAACGGCTACCCAACCCAATGCTGAGCAAAATATTAAATAAGGCGAACCAGTGCCCCCAACTGATCATCTGGGAGACTTTTTCGCGATAAAGTTGACGGTTTGTCACCATAACTAACTATTAATGTGCTTTATCTTCATGGATAGAAGCCTGTAGAGCTTCAGCAAATGACCTGGCCAGCGACTGCCGCAGTGCGGGAGCGATACTGGTGTTGATCAAGTTGGTTACCATGTTACCCAGTACCATCAAGGAAAGGTCAGTGGGTGTATGATGTTTTTCCAAAACATTGACCAGCTCAGAGAGCAGTAGTTCAACATGTTGGTCACTATAACGGGATGATTGTGGCATAAAGATTGAGCTCAAAGCCTGAAAATTTTTCTTATCTTACCGTATAGAGTCGTGATTTTCTGCTCTTTTATCAATGCGGCGCTCAAGTAGCCGCGGAGCAGGGCAAGTGGTATGAGGTTGAGTAGCGTGTCGAGGATTATTTAATGGCGTGGCTTTTGTGTTGCAGCGTAACCGCTTCAGTGCTTGAATACGCGCTCAAAGAACAGGAGAAATGATCATGAGTCTGGATATCGAGCAGATTGCACTGCACCAGTTGGTGAAACGTGATGAGCAGACGCTGGATGTGGTGTTGCGCGATTCCCTTCTTCCTACCAACGCGGCAGTGGAAGAGATGATGGCAGAGCTGCACCGCGTATACAGCGCCAAGAGCAAAGCCTACGGCCTATTCAACGAACAGAGTGAACTAGCGGATGCACTACGCCATTGCCGCAAGGGGGATGAGGATTTCCTGGCGTTTAGCCGTGCGGCCACAGGCCGTTTGCGTGACGAACTGGCTAAATACCCGTTTGCTGAAGGTGGTGTGGTGCTGTTCGGCCAATATCGTTACTTGGCCGTAGAGTACTTGCTGATTGCCGTGCTTAACAGCTGCAACAGTATGCATGTTAATGAAACGCTGGATATTAGCACCACGCACTATCTGGATATTAATCATGCAGATATTGTGGCTCGCATCGATTTGACCGAGTGGGAAACCAACCCAGAGTCAACCCGTTATCTGACGTTTTTGAAAGGTCGGGTGGGGCGTAAAGTTTCTGATTTCTTTATGGATTTTTTGGCAGCGGCGGAAGGGCTGGACACCAAAGCGCAAAACCGTGGCTTATTGCAGGCAGTGGATGATTATTGCACTGATGCACAACTGGATAAAAACCAACGCCAATCAGTACGCCAGCAAGTCTACAGCTATTGCAACGAACAACTGCAGGCGGGGGAAGAGATTGCGTTACAGGAGCTGTCTCAAGAGATTGCGCCTGTGGGGGACAAGGATTTTTTGCAGTTTTCCAGTGAACAAGGTTACCAGTTGGAAGAGAGTTTCCCCGCTGATCGCAGCACATTACGCCAATTGACCAAGTTTGCCGGCAGTGGTGGTGGTATCAGCATCAACTTTGATGCCATGCTACTAGGGGAGCGGATTTTCTGGGATCCAGCCACCGATACTTTGACGATTCGTGGTACGCCACCTAATTTGCGTGATCAGTTACAGCGCCGTTCTGGCAACGCTAAATAGGCTATCTCCCTGACTTCAGACAATAAAAAACGCCGCGATTGCGGCGTTTTTTGCTTCGATATTCCGAAGGCACGACAATATGGCGATTAAGCGCGCATGAAGTCGATATGAGCCAGTTTAGGCTTGAATGGGTGACGCTGAACAGCCTGAACCTTAACTTTGGTTTCTTTACCATCGATAACCAGAATGATTGCTTCGTTGTAGAATTCTGGTTTTACTTCCATATTCTTCACTGAATCATGGTCTAATTCGATGGAGATTGCAGCTTCTTTACCACCGTAAACGATAGCGGGGAATTTGTTTGCTGCACGCAGGCGGCGGCTCGCACCCTTACCCTGGTCTTTACGTACTTGTGCATTGATAGTGAACATTGTTTTTTCTCTTTAAGAAAATGTATCCTGCTACAGGCGACCCAGTAACAGGCTCGATAACCTGCTTTTACCTTGGAAATAGCCAAGTAAAGCGGGCGGCATTTTAACGGAAAGCGGCGCTGTGGGCAATGGAAACCTGCCTGATGCCCTCAAGCTCAATCAAGCTGCCACCTGGGGATAACGAGAAGCAGTAAAGGTTAGAGCTCATTGGCACGGCGAAAACGCCCTTGATAATCAAAAATTTTTTCGCGAACTTGCCAAAACTGACCACGTTTGCGTGCAACAACAAAGTCAGGATGGCGTAATAAATCCTGTTTGCTGAGGATCTCCAGCGCGGTTTGCCAATGGAAGGGTACACCGGGGGCTCGTTGATGTGGGCGCAAGAACAGCTTATCAAAAACGTTACGCTGAGCCGGTGTTTGTAGGCGAAAGCGTTCGCTGGTACTGCAGCCATCTTCATCATAATAGGTGGCTTGCAGCCATTCCCCTTTATTATCCTGACCGCTTTGTAATTCCATGCCGCTGCAGCGTAATACCAAGGCATCTTTCAGCTTGAGTGCGGCTTTCAGCATATCATCCGGGTCCACCAACAGCGCTTGGCACTGGCCGCAACGACGTGCGGCGATATCATTTTCTGCGCCACAGTGAGGGCAGCTTTTGAAGCGGAAGCGGTAATCACATTGTTCACGTTTCCCTTGGTCATCTTCAAACCACCCTTGGCAGCGGCGACCATAGTGCTCGATAATTTCACCGCTCTGGGTGCATTTGCCCCAAAACAGGTTGGCGAAGCCACAACCGGGGCAAAATACCTGAACAGGTTGGCTGTCAGCATGGGGTTTACTGCCACCTACTTCCGGGGTGAACAGATCATGGGGGTTACCCGCATAGTCGAGGATCAAACAATCGGTTTTGCCGGGAAACAGCCTTAACCCGCGCCCGACGATTTGTTGATATAGGCTGACCGATTCGGTTGGCCGCAAAATGGCAATCAGGTCGACATGAGGGGCATCGAAGCCGGTCGTCAACACGGCGACGTTAACCAAGTAGCGCAATTGCTGCTGCTTGAAGGCTTCAATCAAGGTATCGCGTTCGAGAGGCGGTGTTTCTGCGCTGACCAACGCTGCATCGCCACGGGGTAGCAAACCATATATTTCGCTCGCATGTTCCACCGTTGAGGCAAAGATCATCACCCCTTTGCGCGTTTGGGCATATTCCATAATCTGGTTGATGATCAGTGGAGTCACACGTTGTTGCTTTTTCAGTTCGCGGTTAAGATCGACTTCACTAAACAGACCGTGACTTCTGGCGGCTAATTGGCTGAAATCGTACTGCACGATTGGCATATCCAGCCGTTCCGGTGGCACCAGAAAACCGTGTTTGATCATATAACGTAGTGGTAGCTCATAGATACAGTCACGGAACAGGCTATTACTGTCTCCGCGTAGAGTGCCATGGTAGTGATATTGATAGATCCAGCCTTTACCTAGCCGATAGGGCGTCGCTGTTAGTCCCAGTAGGCGTAGCTGGGGATTGTTTTTTTGTAGGTGCCGGATAATTTGTTGGTACTGGCTGTCATCATCGTCGCTGATACGGTGGCATTCATCGATGATCAACAGCGAAAATGCATTATCAAAAAGCGGCAGGTGGCGTGCGACGGATTGCACACTGCCGAAAACGACTTTGCCGTCACTCTCTTTTTGTTGCAGTCCCGCAGCGAAAATGTCGGCTTCTAGCCCATAGGCGCAATATTTACTGTGGTTCTGTGCCACCAGTTCTTTAACATGAGCCA
Source organism: Serratia sp. HNCC26DJ244 (assembly GCF_057180565.1). NCBI lineage: Bacteria > Pseudomonadati > Pseudomonadota > Gammaproteobacteria > Enterobacterales > Yersiniaceae > Serratia > Serratia sp. HNCC26DJ244. Next base: position 6,762 of record NZ_JBXUGO010000012.1, read on the forward strand.
GCACCAACACTCGACCACGGGCGCGCTTTGCCAGCTCGGCAATCACCAGGCTTTTACCGGCACCGGTCGGTAGCACGATCAGCGCGGGTTCAGGGTGTTGGCGGAAGTGTCTGATGGTGGCGTCGACCGCCTCCAATTGATAAGGGCGTAGGGTAAAGCTCATGTATTAACACCATTGACGATAATGAGGAGTATACTCTTCATCCTTTAAGTTGCTTGGGGGTTGGCTGCGGTTACTCGCCTCGCTCCCGAGGTTCACCCTTTGGGCCAACGTTTGCCGCCAACAAGCAATTCGAATGATTTTGACTATAAATGTCCATTTAGCAACATAACCAATTGCAATATAACCAATTGCAATATAACAGCCGACTAACATTGTGACATTATACTTTCGGATGGGCGGAAAAGTTTCTATTATTATGCCCCTCGCGATAGCGTTGTCGCCAATGCTGCGGCAACGTGAAGAAAGAAGAGTATACCTCTCAAGCCTGTTTATCGGCCCTTGGCGCTGCATAAGCAGGACATCATGCTCAGACGAGCAACATGATCATAACAACCACAGGCAAAGCAGACTCAATGCGATTGGACAAGTTTTTATCTCAGCAGTTAGGTATCAGCCGCGCACTGGTAGTGCGTGAACTCCGTGCGAAACGTGTCACCGTAGATGGTGAGATAGTGAAGAGCGGCGCGATGAAACTCACCCCACAGCAGGAGGTGACGTTCGATGGCAACGTCTTAGTCCAACAGACTGGACCACGTTATTTTATGCTTAACAAACCGCAGGGTTATGTGTGCTCGACGGATGATCCCGATCACCCCACGGTGCTCTATTTTCTCGATGAGCCGGTGGCTTACAAGCTGCATGCCGCAGGTCGGCTGGATATTGATACCACCGGATTGGTATTGATGACCGATGACGGCCAGTGGTCACACCGTATCACATCACCAAAACATCATTGTGATAAAACCTATCTGGTGACATTGGAACATCCACTGGCTGCGGATACAGCAGAGCAGTTTACCCAGGGGGTACAGTTGCATAATGAAAAAGATCTGACCAAACCAGCCCGGTTGGAAAAAATCGAAGATAATCTGGTGCGTCTGACGATCAGTGAAGGGCGCTATCATCAGGTGAAGCGAATGTTTGCTGCTGTGGGGAACCGGGTAGTGGCATTACACCGGGAACGCATTGGCGGTATCGTGTTGGATGAAGATTTGGCACCGGGAGACTATCGCCCACTGACGGAAGAAGAGATTGCCAGCGCAGTAGCCCCGTAACAACCCGATTGATATTTTTATGCCAAGGAAGTGTTAAATATGCAACAAAACCGGCCGTCTCACCTCGGTTTAATTTTTATCCTGGGCCTGCTTTCCATGCTGATGCCATTGGCGATCGATATGTATCTGCCCAGCATGCCGATTATTGCCCAGCAATTTGGGGTGAGTGCAGGTCAGGTGCAGATGACGCTCAGTGCTTACATGCTCGGGTTTGCTATTGGTCAGTTGTTCTATGGGCCGATGTCAGACAGTCTCGGTCGTAAGCCGGTGATCTTGTGGGGAACCTTGGTTTTTGCTATTGCGGGTGGTGCCTGTGCGATGGCTCAATCGATAGATCAACTGATCATTTTGCGTTTACTGCATGGTTTGTCTGCCGCAGCGGCCAGTGTGGTGATCAATGCGCTGATGCGTGACATGTTCACCAAGGATGAGTTCTCACGCATGATGTCGTTTGTCATTCTGGTGATGACGATTGCCCCTCTGTTGGCACCGATGCTCGGTGGTGCTTTGCTATTGTGGTTTAATTGGCATGCTATTTTCTGGGCCATGGGGGCGGCTGCATTGTTGGGCTCGGTGCTGGTGGCGTTCTTTATCAAAGAGACATTACCCAAAGAGCGGCGGCAAAAATTCCATCTGTACACCACACTGAGAAATTTCGGCTCACTGTTCCGCCACAAACGTGTACTGAGCTATATGCTGGCCAGTGCATTTTCATTTGCTGGTATGTTCTCTTTCCTCAGCGCTGGGCCTTTTGTCTACATTGAACTCAACAACGTGTTACCGCAGCATTTTGGCTATTACTTTGCGCTGAATATCGTATTTTTGTTCCTGACAACCTGGTTTAACAGCCGCTATGTCCGCCGAGTGGGGGCACTTAAAATGTTCCGACTGGGGTTGTTTGTGCAACTGGCAATGGGGCTGTGGCTGTTGCTAGTCAGTGCAGGTGGGTTCGGTTTCTGGGCATTGGTGTTAGGTGTTGCGGTTTATATCGGCTGTATCGCGATGATCTCTTCTAATGCGATGGCGGTTATTCTGGATGATTTCCCACACATGGCAGGGACTGCGTCTTCGTTGGCTGGTACGCTGCGTTTTAGTATTGGTGCATTGGTGGGGGCGATATTGTCACTGGCACCGGGTAACAGCGCATGGCCGATGGTCTCCTCTATGGCATTGTGCGGCATTATTGCCGTGTCGTTGTATTTATATGCTTATCGCTCCGGTCAGCACCCTGCCTGATTTGGCTAAGGTATTAAAGTCCTCCCATTGACTTGATTCAATGGGGGGATTTGCTTATCGATGGCCTGCCAGTCATTTGGTCCCCCCGAAGGCACAATAACAGTAAATAAATTGTGGGTTTATTGTTAATTTAACTCGATATTCCAAGTGAGAAGCTGTGTTTTAACCCGGAGGATATTGACCATTCTTTATCATGGTATTGATTTAATTTTGTTTTAAATCAAAGGGATTTATCATTCCAAATTCTGGGAATAATTCAATTAATGACAAAATGTAAATATATTAAGTAATTTACGTGTCCATTTTGAAATAAAAATGTTGCCATGCGGGCTTAAAATAGGTAAATATAGCGAAAAAATGTGTTGAAGATCACAAACATGATAAGGGTTTTTTTGCCGCCAGGAAAGCCCAGCCAGGGATAATCTGTCGAGTTGCTGCTGGTACATTGTACGTTTTAGTAACGATTTTGGCGGTGAAGCCTGGTGATTAAAGCTATAACTAGATAGCGTTTAATGTAAACGAAATGTTTAATTTTGAACTTGGGAATTCTATGTGAACAGTGTTCAGCTTTCGGTGGTACATCGCTTACCGCAAAATTATCGTTGGCTATCAGGGTTTACCGGCGTCAAGGTTGAGCCCACGGCACAGAGTGGCTCAAATGAAGGTAACCATTTGATTGGCCTGAAATTGCTCAGCCCTGATGGGCTGGATGCAGAGCAAGTCATGCAACAACTCAAGTTGTCGTTGCAAACGATTAAGATCGATTGCGCGGTGGTTGAATGGGAAGGTGAGCCTTGCCTGTTTGTTCACTGTCGTGATGAAAGTGCCGCGCTATGTCGGCTAAAAGATATCGGTGCCGCAATTGCCGAACAGATCAGTGAGATCTACCCCTTCTAAATGATGTTGTTAATCCACCAATTGTAACAGTTGCTGTGTATAGCTCGCCGCAGGCGTATTGAAAATGACTTGGCAGTCACCCTGTTCCACCACTTCACCTTGGCGCAAGACAATCACCTGATGGCAGAGTGAACGAACCACTTGCAGGTCGTGACTGATAAATAGATAAGCTAGATGATGTCGCTGTTGTAACGATTTCAGTAGCAGCAATATCTGCGCTTGTACTGATTTATCCAATGATGAGGTCGGCTCATCCAGGATCAGCAGTTGTGGTTGCAGGATCAAGGCGCGTGCAATGGCGATCCGCTGGCGTTGCCCACCAGAGAATTCATTGGGATAACGGTGCCGCAGTTCAGGATCCAGCCCCACTTCCTGTAGCGCTTCAATGACTCGTTGTTCACGTTGCTCGCTGGTCAACTGTTGGTGTACGGCCAATCCTTCGGCAATGATCTGCAGCACGTTCAAACGTGGATTCAAGGCGGAATAAGGGTCCTGGAAAACCATTTGTATTTGACTGCGATAGGGCAGCATTTGCTGGTTATTGAAGGTATGCAGTGGCTGGCCATTAAACCAGATGGCCCCTTTGGCGTTTATCAGGCGTAACAATGCCAGAGCTGTAGTGCTTTTACCGGAACCCGACTCACCCACCAGCCCGATACTTTCACCGGGTTGTAAGGTAAAACTCAAGTTTTTCAGCACGGTGTTTTGATCAACAACGCGCTGCAATAAACCGCGTTTGATGGGAAAGCAGACCTGCAAATTTTCCACTTTTAACAAGGGAGGGGCCTCTTCCGGCGTTTCAACTGATGGCAGTGGCAGCGGTTTCCCCAAATCTTCAGCGGCCAACAGTTGCTGGGTATAACGATGTTGCGGCAACGTGAACAACCTTTCCCGGCTGCTTTGCTCCACGCAGTATCCTTGGTGCATCACCGCTACGTTATCTGCCAGGCGGCGAACGATATTCAGGTTATGGGTGATAAACAGCAATCCCATGCCCAGTTCCTGCTTTAGCTCTTTTAATAGCGTTAAAATTTGTGCCTGAATGGTCACATCCAATGCGGTGGTGGGTTCGTCGGCAATTAACAGTTTGGGGTTGGTGAGTACCGCCATCGCTATCATCACGCGCTGGCGTTCGCCACCAGAAAGTTGGTGCGGGAAATCCTTCAACCGCCCTTTGGCATTGCGGATACCAACCCGATCCAGGCATTGAATCAGTTCACTGCGGGCGCTGTCGCGGCGCATCCCCCGATGCAGTATCAAAACTTCGCTCAACTGTTTTTCAATGGTGTGCAACGGATTGAGTGAAACCATGGGTTCTTGAAAAATCATTGATATCTGGTTGCCACGCACTTGATGTAGTTCAGCTTCCGTTGCGTGCAGCAGTGAATGACCGTTAAACAGGATATCTCCACCGGGATAAATCACTGGTGGGGAGGGTAACAGGCGCAGTACCGACAGCGCGGTGACACTTTTGCCAGAACCGGATTCACCCACCAGAGCCAGTGTCTCGCCCTGTTCAATTTGCAGCGAAACGCCATTAACCACCTGATTAACTGTACCCCCTTGGCGGAAGGCAATGCAGAGATCCTCAATGGTGAGCAGCGGGGGAGTCATATCAGTGCACCTTGCTGGGGTCGAAGGCGTCGCGTACCGCCTCGCCGATAAAGATTAACAGTGAGAGCAACACAGCCAGAACCAGAAAGGCGGTAATACCCAGCCAGGGTGCATGCAAATTGTTTTTACCCTGTAATAGCAACTCACCGAGGGAAGGGGAGCCAAGGGGTAAGCCAAAACCAAGAAAATCCAAGGAGGTGAGAGTGGTGATCGAGCCACATAAAATAAAGGGCAGAAAGGTCAAGGTGGCGACCATGGCGTTAGGCAGCATATGGCGATACATAATCACCCTGTCCGGTACGCCCAGGGTGCGCGCAGCACGAATGTAATCGTAATTGCGCGTGCGCAGGAATTCAGCACGTACAACCCCCACCAGACTCATCCAACCAAACAGAATCGTAATCGCCAGCAACCACCAGAAATTGGGTTGTATAATGCTGGAGAGCAAAATGATAAGAAACAGAGTCGGCATCCCAGACCAGACCTCGATTAGCCGTTGCCCCCAGAGATCAATCCGACCGCCGTAATAGCCCTGCGTTGCGCCGACACAGATGCCGATCACGCTGGAGAACAGCGTCAGTGCCAGCCCAAACAGCATTGAGATACGAAAACCGTACAGTACCCGCGCCAATACATCACTGCCATTACTGTCTGTGCCCAACAGATTGTGCCGTGATGGAGGTGAGGGGAAGGGCACCTCAGTGGCAAAATTGATGGTGTTATAGCTAAAACGGATCGGTGCCCAAATGGCCCAGCCGTGTTTTTCAATTTGGCTGAGCACAAAGGGGTCTTGAAAATCTGTGGTGGTCTTGAACTGGCCGCCAAAAGTGGTTTCGCTATAGTTGACCATCAAGGGGAGATACCAGCGGCCTTCATAGCGCACCAGTAAGGGTTTATCGTTGGCAATCAGGTCGGCGGCCAAGCTGAGTATAAAGAAAATCAAAAAAATCCACAGCGACCAATAGCCACGGCGATTGCTGCGAAAACGTGCCCAACGGGCTTGATTGATGGGGCTTAAGCGGCTCATTGGCGGGCCTCGAAATCAATGCGTGGGTCAACCAAGGTATAGGTGATATCACTCAGGATATTGAGCAGTAGGCCGATGAGGGTAAATATGTACAAGGTGCCGAACATCACCGGATAATCGCGCTGCAAGGTGGCATCATAGCCTAGCAACCCAAGGCCATTGAGTGAAAACATCACTTCAATCAGTAGTGACCCGGTAAAAAACATGCTGATAAAAGTGGCAGGAAAACCCGCAATCACCAGCAGCATGGCATTACGGAAAACATGTCGGTAAAGAATTTTTTTCTCATCCAGCCCTTTGGCACGGGCGGTGACCACATATTGTTTGCGGATCTCATCAAGGAACGCGTTTTTGGTTAGCATCGTCAACGCGGCAAACCCACCGATAACGGTAGCCAGCACCGGTAACGTAATATGCCAGAGATAATCAAGAATTTTGCCATGCCACGACAGGGTGGCAAAGTTACTTGAAACCAGCCCACGTAACGGGAACCAATCCAGATAGCTGCCCCCGGCAAACACCACAATCAGCAGAATGGCAAACAGAAATGCCGGAATGGCATAACCGATGATAATTAGCGCACTGCTCCAGGTATCAAAAGCACTGCCACTGTGAATCGCTTTGCGGATCCCCAGCGGAATCGACACCAGGTAGATAATCAGCGTACTCCACAAGCCCAGGGTAATGGAAACCGGCAGACTCTGGCCGATAAGTTGCATTACCGAGGCACCACGAAACAGGCTTTCACCAAAATCGAGGCGCATATAGTTCCACAACATGGTGAAGTAACGCTGATACAGGGGTTGGTCAAAACCATAGCGTTTGGTTATTTCTGCAATCACTTCAGGGTCGAGCCCGCGGGAACCGCGATATTGGCCTTCACCAACGTTGCCCCCCCCGGCTTTGGCATGCCCAAGACCGTCACTAGCACCGCCGCCACTAAAGCCGCTGACTTGCCCCAGCTCAATGGTGGCAATAGCCTGATCAACCGGGCCACCAGGTGCGATTTGCACAATGAAAAAGTTGATAGTGATGATGGCCCACAATGTTGGGATCACCAGCAGTAATCTGCGTATCAGATAAGCGGCCACGGCGTCTCCTTATTGGTGTTGCGACGGCAGGCGGGCAGCCTTGTTGACGTCAAACCACCAGCTATCAAAGCCAAGAGAATAGGTTGGGCGTTGTGGTGGAGAAGAGAACTTATCCCAATAAGCATAGCGGTCATGGTTTGAATACCACATGGGTAGCATATACATGTTCCAGGTCAGCACGCGGTCTAGCGCACGGCCAAGGGAAAGTAAGGCATTTTCATCCCCTTGATGTTTGATGATTTGCTCAATCAAGGCATCTACTGCTGGATCATTGACACCAGGCGTATTGTAGCTTGAGTCCAGATATTGTGAGCCCCAGATAATCTGGAGATCAGCATCGGGAAACGGCATTGCCGCATATACTTTTGGCATCATATCGAAGTCACGGGTTCTCAGGCGTCGCGTGAACTGACTGGCATCAACTTCACGGATCTGCATATCAATACCTAAGCGCTTCAGATTGTGCTGAAAGGGCAAGACATACTGAAAGTTGCTGCCACTTAATAGCATCAGCTCAAAGGTGAATGGTTTGCCAGTTTTACTGTTGATCAGTTGCTGATTCTTCACTTCCCAACCAGCTTGCTGCAGTAATTCGGTGGCTTTCAGCAGGTTTTCACGATCATTACCACTGCCATCAGAAGAAGGGGGCTGATAAATGGTGGTGAACACCTCTTCAGGAACTTTGCTTTTTAATGGTGCCAGCCAGGTTAACTCTGCTGCGTCGGGGTAGTTTGTTGCCGCATAGGGGGTATTCTGGAAATAGCTATTAGTGCGTTGATAGGCCTCATAATAGAGCGCTTTATTCATCCAGTCGAAATCAAAGGCTAAGGTAATGGCTTCGCGTACCCGGCGATCAGCAAAGAGGGGGCGTTGGGTATTAAAGGCTAACCAACGGGCATTTTGTGCCGCTTGGTTGGTATCGTCCTGTTTAATAATAAAGTTGCGGGCAAAATTCCCCCCCTGATACTGAGAGGCCCAATTTTTAGGTGAGCTTTCCAGGCGGAAATCATAGGCGCCGGCTTTAAATGCTTCGAGCGCGACGTTATCGTCGAGATAGTAGTCGTAACGCAGGGTATCAAAGTTAAAACGCCCACGGTTTACTGGCAGATTCGCGGCCCAATAGTCGCGCACCCGCTCGTAGGTAATATATTGGCCTAAACGATAACTCCCCACTTTATACGGCCCACTGCCCAACGGTGGGGTGCTGAGTGGTTCATTCAGCGGGTGATTTTTCCAAAAATTCTCTGCCAGGATAGGTAGCGTGAAAAGGCCGAGTAACTTGTCTTTATCGGGCTCGGGTAGTTCTATACGTACGGTAAGCCGAGAAAGGGCTTTTACCGTGACACCTTTGTAAATTGAGCGAAATTGCGGTACACCTTCGGTCATAAATTTGTTAAAGGTGAAGGCAACATCCGCAGCGGTGATCGCGCTACCATCATGAAAGCGGGCATGTGGATTGATATCCAGCTCCATCCAACGCATATCGGCAGGAAACCGCGCTGATTCAGCAATTAGCGGATAATAGCTGGAAGGTTCATCGTTGGAGGTGGTGAATAATGTGTCGTAGAGCTCACGTGTTCGCTCACCTGGCACACCGCGCGAAGCAAAACGGTTGAAGTTATCATAAGTGCCAATGGCCGCCAGGCGCACATCTCCCCCTTTCGGGGCCGCCGGGTTGACATAGTCAAAATGGCCAAAGTCGCTGGAATATTTGGGTTCACCGAGTGCGGCGAACGCATAGCTTTCATTCAGTGTTTCAGCCTGCAAGCAGAAACTGAGGGCCGAAAGGGCCAGCGCGGCAAAAATGCGGATAGACATCTCTACGGTAAGCTCCTGCTGCAATTTACCCGTGTTATTCAAACTGTGGGGATGGCGGCCCTCAGTTATCGGGTTCATCCATTAGCCTCGCTGCGTTGCAGTATTTCAATCGATACTTTTGCGCAGTCACCTGGATGAATATGGGTGTTAACTGATTGATTTGGCCGCTAGCATACCATTTTGCCCTGCGTTGCAGGGTAAAGAAGTTTAAAGGTCTGAGCGCGATTCGCTATAATTCAAGTTCCCTACTCAGAGGTAGTCTGGCAAAAGGCCATCAGATCCTCAATGTTAAGCGGTTTACTGAAATAATAGCCCTGTAGAAAATTAACGCCACGCTCTCGCAGGAAATTGACTTGCTCGATGGTTTCCACCCCTTCGGCGATGGTTTGCATTTTTAGTTTTTTAGCCAGTGAAATGACCGCATCTAATACTGGGACGGTAACGGTATCATGACCGATAAAACGGACGAAACCCTGGTCGATTTTCAGGTAGTCCAGGGTGAAATGTTGCAGGTAGATCAACGCACTGTGGCCGGTGCCAAAGTCGTCTACCGCGATCTCGACGCCATGGTGATGTAGCCAGTCAAATTCATCTTTAGCATTCTTCTCCTCTACCATGCCGCGTTCCGTAATTTCCACAACCAACGTCAAGTGTTCGCGCGGAAATTGTGCCAACAGGTTGAGAATATCATCACGAAATGAAGCGACAGCGAGATGAGAAGGGGCGAGATTGAGGCTGATTTTGGCCCCTTTGGGCAAAATTTCCACCAACTGCGGGGTGTCCGCCACGATCAGGCTGAACAGATGGCGCGTTAGCGGAATGATTAGCCCGGCAGTTTCAGCATAGGGAATAAACAGTTCCAACGGGATCCGCCCTTCCGTAGGGTGTTGCCAGCGGATCAATGCCTCCAATCCAGCAAGCGAGCCCGTTTTACTGTGGTAGACCGGCTGGTACTCCACAAAGAACTCATTACGCTTGATGCCTCTGCGCAGTGCTCGGTCAGGGCTCTGGTTGAGTATCTGCAGAAAGTAATACAGTACGCTGACCAGCAAGGAAAGCGCCAGGCTACCGAGAACCGTAAAACGTATATTGTCAGCGGTTAGTTGCTGGTGGTAGAAAAGGAGGGTCAAGGGGTATTTTTCAATGTGCAGACTACTGGCATGGGTGGTGGGTAATTGCGTTACCGGCATCAGGTCTGGGCTAAAGGTGGTCATGGCATTTTTGCCCATCACAATGGCTAATCCTTGAGCATCATCTTGATGAGCGGTGAGCAGCAGATAAGGGGTCAGGCTAAGATCCAGTGTGGCCAATACGCCAGTATTACCTGCACCTGGCTGTTGTAGCCACAACGCGATGGCCGGTCTTTCCGGTACAAAGGCGGTACCTTGTCGCAATTTTAGGTCCAGTGGTTTTTGCCAGTCGACTTCAGGGTAAAGAACCTGTGTCTCCAGCATCATGTTTCCGATGGCGGAAGAGCAGTAAGCAATACCATTACGTACCAGAACAAACGTGCGAACACCCGAAGTGAACGCAGCACGATAAGAGAGATCGTCTTGAGCGGTAGGGCAGGATTTATCCGCGAGTGGCATCAACTGCTGCATGATTTCTATCAGGTGATCGAAATAATCAACCGTAAATTTCTCTATGCGCATTTCAAGTTCATGTTGATATTGACTGCGCTGATGGCTAATCAGAAATAGCGTTGTGAACGTAAAGACAACAAAAAAAGCCAGAGCGGCAATACTGCTTTTAATCAGGCTACGTCGTTTGTGTGAAGCATGGCGTGCAAACGCCCGCTTTAAGCCCATAATTTGCTCCTACAGCTCCGGGTATTAAACCATCATTCTTCTATTGTCTGTATTATAGTCACCGCGGCTTTATAATTTGCAGCTAATATGCATGCAACGGGAAGTTTGACGAGTATAACTGCTGAATGGTCAAATTGAGTATAGCAAGGGGAGGCTTACAAAAAAAAACGCCACCATAGGGTCGCGTTTTTATCTCGTTTGTTCGGGATTTAGGACTCAATCTGGTATGCCGCTATTAGCTAGAGCTTTTACTTAATACTCTACGCCCTTCATGATAGCGCTTGTTCCAATAGCTGTCATTCATACTGGAGATTGTCACACCAATGCTGGTAGAGGCATGAACGAATTTGTCGTTGCCTAAATAAATACCCACATGGCGGCCCGTAGAGCCAGCACGGAATAACACTAAATCGCCGACACGCAATTTAGCACGCTGGATTTTCTTACCCATGTCACTTTGTTGGTAAGTTGAGCGGGGCAAATCCATACCAAATTGTTCGCGAAAAGTACGCTGTACAAATCCAGAACAATCAATGCCGCGCTTAGTCTCACCACCTAAACGATAACGAACGCCTTTCCAAGCTGCATATTGGGTCATAATCTTTGACTTGACGTCAACATTACGCACCATGGCTTCGAATTCATCCTGAGAGGCTTGCAGTAAAAGACCATTTTTGTCATTAACTGCATGCATCTCAGTTTGTGAGCCATCTAACTTCGAAGTGTTTGTTGAGCCACAGGCTGAAAGCATCATTGCTACTGTGATTGCAGGCACGACCCGCAAAAAATATCTCATAAAAGGTTGAGACTTGACCATTGTAGTTATATTCCCTTGAAATCCTTAGCGATGAATCCGCTATCTAAAAATACCAAACTTTACGAGGGTAGCCTTCACTCATAAGAAGAACAATCAGTTATCGTCCCAGATGTGCTACAACGCACATTTTTAATCAGCGGGTTACTGACGCTCTTAGTTAGGCATAACGCGCTGAGACTACCGGAATGAGGTGATGATTGCGAGTTTTTTTTGGGTTTGATTGAAAAAAATGTAAGTGTTTACATAAATAAAACAATATGTAGTGCTTATGTTGGCTTTGTGTTAAATGGCGGAATCGGTATCGTTCCGCCAAGTGTGATAGTCAATTATTCACTCAAACGAATCTTTAATAGGGCAGATTGTAGGCTATTCCAATCTGCTTCGGCGCTATGGATTAATTCTACCCGGCTGTCCAACGGTGGCACAGGGCGTGTTTCAATACTGAGGTCCTGCCCTTGTCGATTGATCAGCAAGCACCCTTCGGCAATGCGTACTACGGCTTTTGCCCGTTCAACGGGGGCCAAGCGGATCCACTCCATCATGCCAACGGTATCAAACTGGGTTTGATGATCAAAAATCCAGCCGCAACTGGTAAATCCCTGGCCATGATTAAGTGCTCTGCGCCAACGATCATTTTTAGTGAGACGCAGGGCGGCCAATCCCTTGGATTGAGCAGGGTGATTATGCTGCTGTGCATCGGCTAATTCGATGTGATTGGTGCGTGGCAGGTCTAACAACTTCAGGTCTATACGCCCCTGTTCGAGGGGATAAACAGGTCGTTGTTGCCCCTGCTGTGCTTGCCACTCGCTGAGTGCCTGGGCATCCTGGGGTTGCCAGGTATCCATTTTATTGGCGATGATGATATCGGCAGCCGCCAATTGGTCACGGAAATTTTCATTTTCGTAGTAACGAGGCTGACCCAATTGGCGAGGATCAAGCAAACAGAGCGTTGCCCGCAGGTCAATCCATCCGCCATAGGTCTCTTGGGTTAACAGCGCCAGGATCTGCTTGGGGTGCCCCAGACCGGTGGGTTCTATCAATAATCGGTCGGGCTTTGCTTGCTGGAGCAGCAGGTTAAGCCCCAGTTGCATTGGCAAGCCATTCACACAGCACATGCAACCGCCGGGGATCTCTTTTAATACCGCACCGCTATCTGCTAACAGAGCGCCATCAATACCAATCTCGCCAAACTCGTTCACCAGTACCGCCCAACGCTCATTTTCTGGCTTATTGGCGAGAAGATGACGGATGGTCGTGGTTTTGCCACTGCCGAGAAAGCCGGTGATCAGATTGGTTTTTGTCATGTTTTCCTCTCAATAAGTCAGAGTTATTTCAATGATTCTTAAGGCTTGTTGATTTATTAAGTACATCAATACTGAGCTGAAATCTACAGCAATATAAATTTGCAATTGAAAACAGTTCTTATTTGAGGCATCTGATTTTTATTTTAACGATCAAGATAAAAATACTTTCCCGATCAGTGTATTAAATCAAATCGCACTTTTGGTTACATAATTGTAATAAAAAACCACCTATTGATGACTCGTATTCCTAAAGAATGCACTATGTTTAAAGAGACTTAACAATAAATGTTTAAAGGGACTTAACACATGAGTGTAAAGTAACTTAACAAAAGTTGAGGTTACCATGAACATCTTACGGTTATTCTTAATCGCAGGAGTGTTGTCTTCATGGATGGCTGCAAGTCAAGCTGGCACGACGGGCGGAGTGATTAACTTTGTCGGTGCCATTGTTGAAAGCCCCTGTTTAACCAACGTGGACAATTCAACAGCTAATACTCAATGTTATCGTAATGGTCATAATTACACGTCGGCGCAGACTCTGGCAAATGTTGATGGTCGTAGTAAAGAGTTGCCGTTGAATATCGGCACTACCGAAATGAAATGGATAGATCAACAGCAGAAACTGGCCGTGATGACAGTCGTATATCGTTAGTGTATTAACTCATACCATGCCAGCGGGAAGCCTGGCATGGTATGTTATGCGATATCAATCAGCGCGGCCCATATAGCGACGCTCAGCGATATGGATGCGGATTTTGTCTCCAGCACTGAGATATTCTGGCACTTGAATAACTAAACCGGTGGCCATGGTGGCGGGTTTATTGCGCGCACTAGCAGAAGCCCCTTTGATGCCTGGGGCGGTGTCAACAATTTCCATGTCCACAGTTTGTGGCAGTTCCAATGCCAATACTTGACCTTCCAACGTCAGTACCTGCATGCCTGGCAAGCCTGCTTCCGGAATAAACAGCAGCTCATCTTCAATTTGATCTTTCTTGAAGATATACGAGCTGTAATCCTCTTCATCCATAAAGACATACTCTTCACCGTCTATATAAGAAAAGCTCACTTTTCGGCGGGATAGACTGATGGTATCGAGAATGTCATCACCTTTAAAACGCTCTTCTACCTTCAGGCCGGTACGAACGTCGGAAAAACGCATTTTATACAAAGTACTGGCCCCGCGGGCGCTTGGGCTCTGGATATCAATATCTTTCACCAACAGCAATTTGCCATTGTAGTTGATCGCCATACCACGTTTGATTTCGTTTGCTTTTGCCATGAAAAAAACCTGTCGATAGTGACCCGTTGTGATTCAAATGGTCAGGGCGCTATTTGTTCTGAATGCGCCTCTGGTTGCCAGTTGAAATCCGTAAGGGTAGAAATTTTTAAAAGTTGTCACACGTTACTCGTACCCTGCTTTTCAGGCAAGAGTCTGGTGTAAAAAGAGTGCGGCAAATGGGCGGTGAATACCGCCCTTGGTTGCTATTTAAACACTGGCAGTAAATTAAACAGCGTTAGCCCATGAGCGATAGCATTAATCAAACCAAAGAGCAGGATAAACAGGATCATACCCTGGCCACCTGGAGCACGGTATTTGGCTAGCGGGAATTGACGGCGGCTCGCGCGAGCCATCATTGCTGGCACAATCACCGCCCAAACCGTGGCCGCCAGGCCAGCAAAACCAATGGCATACAGGAAACCGTTAGGAAACAGAACTGCAGCTAACGCTGGAGGGACGAAGGTGAGCAGTGCAGATTGCGTGCGGCCAACGGGACTATCACTAAATTTGAAAAAGTCGGCGAGGAAATCGAACAAGCCGAGCGATACGCCAAGGAATGAACTCGCCAGTGCCATATAAGAGAACGCATTGAGTAACTGGCCGACAGCTTGGCTACTGGACGCATGCCCCATTTGTTTGAGCAGATTGCCAATATTACCGCCTTCAGCAATCACTTGTTTAAAGGCGTCTCGGGGAATATTGCCTTGAATCACATACTGCCACAGGATGTAGATCACCAGAGCCAGTAGCGTGCCATACACCAAACTACGCACTACCGCGCCACTGTCTTTATGGTAATACTTCACTAACCCCGGGACGTTGCCATGATAACCAAATGAGGTCAGCAAATAGGGCATCGCAGCCAACGCATAGGGCAGATAGCTGGGGTGACTCTCATTGCGATTAAATAATAGGGTTGATTGAACATGAGTAAACATATCCCCAACGGACAGCACAAAAGTGATCACCATTCCACCGATCAGAATGGTGCTGAGGCGATCAACGGCACGAGTTGATAACCAGACAATAAAGGCCACGACCATGGCAAACACCAAGCCAGAAACCGCCTGACTGGTACCGATGATGTCCTCCAGAGTGTGGGCAATAATCGAGCCACCTGCCGAGATATAGGCGTAAGTCAAAATATATAAAACAAAGGTGATGGATAAACTATTAAGTGTATTCCACCCCTTACCCAGTAGGCTTTTTACCATCGTGGGGAAGCTGGCACCGGTAGGGAAATTAAGCGTCGCTTCCAGGATCATCAAGCCGGAAATGAGCATACAGGCCCAAGTATAGACCAGCAGCACGACAGACCCACTGAACCATACACCAGAAGTGACAATAGGAATGGAAAACATCCCTGCGCCGACAGCGGTACCGGCAATAATCATCGCACCACCAAGGACAGAAGGGCGGGAAGGTTGATGAGTGGTGTTGGTTGGCATGGTGACTCCTGGCTAGCCATTGAAAAAGTATTGTTGTACTAGCTCAATAGTACATGCGGGAATTGTGCATGTAAAGCCGGTATATTGCTGTTTTATATCCATGGTTAGGGGAGTTACTGCATTGCTTGGTTATCCGTACCTTTAGTCACCCAATCAAATCAACTTGGCTCCCATCTGTGGTGTGGATTGGTGTGGTGCGGAGTGGCCCTACAAGTTAGCGCGGGATGACTGATTAACCGCACAACCAGGTGGTAACAAGCGCAGTGGACTGGTATGGTTCGCTACCTGCTTTTGCTGGTTTGCCAAGGGAATCGTTAATGGAATGCCGCTCTGACTGTGGTGCTTGCTGTATCGCACCCTCTATTTCCAGTTCGTTACCCGGCATGCCTGATGGCAAACCGGCCAATATTCGTTGTATTCATCTGGATAGCCAATGGCGTTGCGAATTGTTTAACTCGCCGCTGCGTCCAAAAGTCTGTGCCAGTTTGCAGGCCTGCGCAGAGATGTGTGGTACCCACCGTAATGAGGCCTTAATTTACCTGGCCAAATTGGAAGTGGATACCGCCCCTTAAGCTTTTTTGAGGCGCCATAAACATTGCGTGGCTGCCAGCATCATTGCCAGCGCGAAGTAAAACACCGCGTGGTAACTCCATATTTCGGCCACCGAACCGGCGATTGAACCGGCAATGATCCAGCCGACGCGTGTGGTATTGGTAAATAAGGTGGTTGCCGCGCCTGCTTGCCCGGGCATCAGATCCTGGAAATAGAGCATACCGATACCTGCCAGAATGCCAATAAACAAAGCATTGAACAGTTGCAGAGCGATTAGTGCTCCGCTGCCATTGATAAACAGCAATCCGGCATAGAACAGAACCCCGGCAATTACGGCACAGCGCATTAAAAAGCGTTTGCCAAAGCGTTTGGCCACCATACCAGCGAGCAACATCACTGGGATCTCCAGCCCGGCAGCGGTCCCCATCAGTATCCCGGCCAGTTTCTCGGGTAGATTCAGTTCCCGGACCAGGTACAATGGCATATTAATCAAATACATCCCATTAGCTGTCCACATCAATGTGCAGGCGAAAAATAACAGTAGCGTATCGCGACGATTCTGGCGTGGGGCTTCTAACACTGCAGCGTCTTTGGCGGCGGGCACTTTAGGCATGGAAGGCAACATTTTCCAGACCAGCCCACCACAAAGAATAAAGGTCGCCGCTGCGGCTAGATACATCACCTTGAAGCCAAAACCCAGCGCCAAGGCAAATGCAATCGGCGGGCCAATCACCCAGGCCAGGGAGATCTGGGCACGCAGTATCGAGCTGAACATGACCGCTTCACGCCCGGTGTGTTCGGCGTGTTCTCGTGCCAGGGCAAACATCTGTGGATTGGCGGTAGAGCCAAAGCTACTTAACAACACACCAATAAACAGCAAGATATAATAGTTACGGTTCCAGGCAAATAACGCGCAAGCCAATGCTCCCAGTAAGCAGCAGACAAAAATCAGTGATTTCCGATCGCCTTTTTTATCCGAACGAGTAGCAAGAAATTGGCTGACCAAAATACCGATGACCGCGCTGCCGGTAAAAAACAGACCAACCATTGCTGGGCGTGCATTGACTTCAGTGGACAGAAATAGACTTAGCGTGGGCATTTGTAAGGCACCAGCAATACCCGTGAGGAAAGCAACAATCAGGAAAGCCAGCGAAGTCGAATTAGGCAAAAACCGCGTTATTACCGAGAAGGTACTCATATAAACTGCCAAAGAGTGAGAGGTCGCGGGCATAATACGTGAAATAGAGGTTTAAAAAAACAAAACCATGACAGTCAGGTTGTTTCATTTGCCAGGTACCCATCGAGCCGCGTAGGGGGTATTCCCAGAACCTGCAGAACCAGAACTTGAAGAACAAGAACTACCTGATTAATCAAGCTATAGCAGGTACCGGCAAATAAGCGAGTTGGTTACGCCATAAGTAAATTGCCGCTTTGCTGGCTTCAAAATGGGGTTCAGGGAGTTCATCGGGTGAACACCAGCGCCATTCAGCACACTTTTCCGGCTCTTTTAATTCAGCTTTGCCACCAGAATGATGAACCAGCATACAGATGGAGACCGTGTGCTTTCCCTCAGATTGCCAGGTTTGTAGATTATTGCTGATACCAATAAAGCGCGGCGGTGCAATTTCTAGCCCGGTCTCTTCAGCAACTTCACGCTGAGCACATTGTTCAAAGGTTTCACCGGCCTCCAGATAACCACCGGGAATTGACCAGAAAGGGGCGTGGGAGCTGCACCGTTTCCCTAACAGGATTTGCCCTTGAGGATTAACGATGATGACACCCACACCGGTCAGCACTGCCATAATTACTCCTTCAGCTCGATTTCAGCAAAGTATGCCACTATTCTTTTTATTCGCAGGTTTCTTACAATAAAGTGTGCGCAAGGTCAAAAATTTATCACCGGAGCAGTAACGGATCTTGCTTTTATTCATCGCTAATCACAGACTGATTGAAACGTTTCAGCGCTGTTCCCCTTTGTAGAAAAAGAGGGGCAGCGCTCCTTTTAGTCGCTATAACTGAAACGATTCAATTCAGTAGGGGAGGAGAACTATGCTCCAGTTGTCACAGCAAAATATTCACCTGGGAGCCGCTGCCAGTGGTAAACAGGATGCTATCCGGCAGGTTGCGGCAGCGCTCACCGCTGCCGGGAATGTCAGTGCCGGTTATGTGGACGGCATGCTACAGCGAGAACTGCAAACATCCACCTACCTGGGCAATGGCATCGCCATTCCACATGGTACGACGGAGACTCGTGGTCTGGTGCTGAACACCGGTGTACAGGTATTTCAATTTCCGCAAGGCATTGAATGGGGTGAAGGGCAAACCGCCTATGTGGTTATCGGTATTGCAGCCCGTTCCGATGAGCATTTGGGCTTATTGCGTCAATTGACCCATGTATTGAGTGATGAGGGTGTTGCTAAATCATTAGCCACTACCACGTCAGCAGAAGAGCTGCGTAGCGTGCTGATGGGCGAGCAACTGACGGCTGAATTCCAGTTTGATGCTGCGTTGGTTGCCCTGGATGTAGCGGCAGATTCTTTGATGACACTGCAAGCGTTGAATGCCGGCCGTCTGCAACAAAGAGGTGTCGTCAATGCGCAGTTTGTCAGCGAGGTGATCACCCATAAACCCTTGAACCTGGGGCAGGGGATTTGGCTAAGCGACAGCACAGAAGGCAATTTGGTCAGTGCCGCTACCGTTAGCCGCCCCGCGCAGCCGTTTGATGAAAATGGTGAAAAAGTTGCGCTGTTACTGACGGTGTCGGTTGCCGATCAACAACCGCTGGAAGTACTGAATTACTTAAGTGATCTGCTACAGAGTCATAAAGCTGAAAGCTTGCTGAAGGCGGATGTCTCAGGGGTACTGGCCTTGTTAACTAGCGCCGTGGCTGAAGAGAATGATTTACTGAGTGCAGAATATGTGGTGCGCAACGAACATGGTTTGCATGCCCGCCCAGGTACCGTGTTGGTGAATGTGATCAAGCAGTTTAATAGCGAAATTACCGTCACTAATCTCGATGGGAGTGGTAAACCGGCAAATGGTCGCAGCTTGATGAAAGTGGTGGCATTAGGGGTGAAAAAAGGTCATCGCTTACGTTTTACCGCCAGTGGTGAGGATGCGCAAGCCGCCCTAACAGCAATCGGCGAAGCGATCAGTGAAGGGCTTGGCGAGGGTGCAGCATGAGCAGAAGAGTCGCCACTATTACCTTGAACCCGGCTTACGATCTGGTGGGTTTTTGCCCCGAGATTGAGCGCGGCGAAGTCAATCTGGTAAAAACGGCTGGGTTACACGCGGCAGGCAAAGGGATTAACGTTGCTAAAGTGCTGAAAGATCTGGGTATCGATGTCACTGTTGGCGGGTTCCTGGGTAAAGACAACCAGGATGGCTTTCAGCAGCTGTTCAGCGACCTGGGCATTGCCAACCGTTTTCAGGTGGTACCCGGGCGTACTCGTATCAACGTCAAGCTGACGGAAAAAGAGGGTGAAGTCACCGATTTCAATTTTTCTGGTTTTGAGGTGACCCCACCGGATTGGGAACGCTTTGTTACCGATTCTCTGACTTGGCTAGGGCAGTTCGATATGGTGGCGGTTAGCGGCAGTCTGCCTAGCGGTGTGGCTCCAGAAGCCTTTACCGAGTGGATGATTCGCCTGCGTGCGCTTTGCCCGTGCATTATTTTTGATAGTAGCCGTGAAGCACTGGTTGCCGGTTTGAAAGCCTCGCCTTGGTTGGTAAAACCCAACCGTCGCGAACTGGAAATCTGGGCTGGTCGTCCATTACCGACATTGGCGGATGTGGTTGAAGCGGCTCATGCACTTCGTGATCAAGGTATTGCCCATGTGGTGATCTCTTTAGGGGCTGAAGGCGCATTGTGGGTGAATGCTTCTGGGGCCTGGATAGCCAAACCGCCAGCTTGTGAAGTGGTCAGTACCGTGGGTGCAGGTGACTCGATGGTGGGTGGTTTGATTTATGGCTTGCTGATGCGGGAATCCAGTGAACATACCTTGCGTTTAGCCACTGCGGTGGCTGCCATTGCTGTTAGCCAGAGTAATGTTGGTATCTCTGACCGTCCACAACTGGCCGCGATGATGGCGCGTGTCGATCTGAAACCTTTCAATTGATAGCAGGAGGCAGAATGAAAACGCTGCTAATGATAGATAGTTCGCTGGGTCAGGCACGTAGTCACCTGGCGAAACGTATGCTCGAGGCCGCTGCGGCCAAAACTGGCCTGATACTGGTTGAGTCATTAAATGATGCGGAACTGGTGGTGGTCGCTGGGAATTCAATACCTGCTGACGCTGAGCTGAACGGCAAGCAGGTTTATCTTGGTGATGTGGAACAGGCGGTGCGTGAAGCTGAGGCGTTTCTGGCCACGGCACAGGCAGAAGCCAAACCATACCACGCCTCGGCGGCAGCACCGTTAAGCCCCGCTAGCCAAAAGCGGGTGGTGGCAGTCACCGCCTGCCCAACTGGCGTGGCACATACCTTTATGGCTGCAGAAGCGATACAAGCGGAAGCTAAAAAGCGTGGTTGGTGGGTGAAGGTAGAAACTCGCGGCTCAGTGGGGGCGGGTAATGCCATCACGGCGGAAGAAGTCGCGGCTGCTGATCTGGTGATTGTTGCAGCAGACATTGAGGTGGATCTCGATAAATTTGCTGGTAAGCCGATGTATCGCACTTCAACCGGTTTGGCGTTGAAGAAAACGGTACAAGAGCTGGATAAGGCCCTGGTTGAGGCAACGGTTTTCCAACCTCAGAAAAGCGGTGCCGCTACTAGCGCGAGCAAGAAAAAAGAGAGTACCGGGCCCTATCGCCACTTGTTGACTGGCGTTTCCTATATGTTGCCGATGGTGGTCGCGGGCGGTTTGTGCATCGCGCTGTCATTTGTTTTTGGTATCAAAGCGTTTGAAGTCAAAGGGACACTGGCTGCCGCCCTGATGCAAATTGGTGGTGCTTCCGCTTTTGCCCTGATGGTGCCGGTACTGGCTGGTTATATCGCGTTTTCTATTGCTGATCGTCCAGGTCTGACGCCGGGCATGATTGGCGGTATGTTGGCGGTTAGCACCGGGGCGGGTTTTCTTGGCGGTATTATTGCTGGTTTCCTGGCAGGTTATGTGGCTAAAGCCATCAGTGGCAAGTTACAACTGCCACAGAGTATGGAAGCGCTGAAGCCCATACTGATTATTCCGCTAGGTGCCAGTTTAATCACCGGCCTTATTATGATTTACGTGGTGGGCACGCCGGTCGCGAAAATTATGGAGGGGTTGACCGATTGGCTGCAGTCATTGGGCACCGGCAATGCGGTGCTGCTGGGGGCGATCCTGGGTGCCATGATGTGTACCGATATGGGGGGCCCCGTCAACAAAGCGGCTTATGCCTTTGGGGTTGCGCTGTTAAGTTCATCTGTCTATGCACCAATGGCGGCGATTATGGCCGCAGGGATGGTACCACCGTTGGCGATGGGCCTGGCAACGATTCTAGCACGCCGCAAGTTCGAGAAATCTGAGCAGGAAGGTGGCAAAGCGGCGTTGGTACTTGGTCTTTGCTTTATCAGTGAAGGTGCGATTCCGTTTGCCGCACGTGACCCAATGCGAGTGCTGCCGTGCTGTATTGCTGGTGGTGCGCTGACAGGGGCACTGTCGATGTATTTCGGGGCAAAACTGATGGCACCTCACGGTGGTCTGTTTGTTCTGCTGATTCCTGGCGCGATTTCACCGGTGCTGTTGTATCTGCTGGCGATTGTTGCCGGAACCTTGCTGGCTGGGGGATGCTATGCCGTCCTGAAGCGTTCTGAGGTGTCGGCAGCGGCATAATAGCAATCAACGATTAATACAAGTCACCATCAAAACCGGCACTGAAACAGGTGCCGGTTTTACTTGAGGATAGTGGCGACTTATTGCTGCGCTTTTAACCAGGCGATTTCTTCAGCCCAGATATCTGGGTTTACGGTTTCCAGAATCAGCGGGATATTATCGAAGCGCGCATCGCGCATAATATAACGGAACACGGTTTTGCCAATGTTGCCTTCACCCAGGCTGTGGTGGCGATCAACATGGCTATTAAACTCGCTCTTGGCATCATTAAGATGCATGCCACGCAAATAATTAAAGCCGACGATATCCCCCAGTTGCTGAAATGTGCGCTGGCAATCCTCTTCACTACGCAGATCATAACCCGCGGCAAAAGTATGGCAGGTATCGATACAAACACCGACGCGGCTTTTATCTTCCACACCGTCAATGATCGCCGCCAGATGTTCAAATTTAAAACCCAGATTCGTTCCTTGACCGGCGGTATTTTCGATCACCGCCGTCACCCCTTGGGTTTTATCTAACGCAATGTTGATAGATTCCGCGATACGCGCCAGACATTGCGCTTCATCGATCTGCATTAAATGACTGCCAGGATGGAAATTAAGTAGCGTCAGCCCTAATTGTTCGCAGCGCTGTATTTCGTCGAGAAACGCCTCACGGGATTTTTCCAGGGCTTCGCTGTCCGGGTGGCCAAGATTAATCAGATAACTGTCATGAGGGAGGATCTGCTGTGGACCATAGCCATATTGTACACAGGCACGCTTGAACTTATCGATAACCTCAGTGGTGAGTGGTGCCGCTTTCCATTGACGTTGATTTTTAGTAAACAGGGCAAATGCGGTTGCCTCTAGTTCATGGGCACGGAGTACCGCCTGGTCTACCCCACCTGAAGCACTGACATGTGCACCGACAAATTTCATTTTCATTCTCCTTTAGTATCGCAATCATTATGGCATTGATAACCGAAGGATTGAACGATTGCTTAAATCAGCGCGCAATAACGGCACACGGGATAAACAGTTAGCTGAGCGGTAAGGGTAAATCTTGCGGTAATTCACCGCTGTCACTGGGTTTTTCCCTTGTCTGTGGTACAGTTTATTCACTGTTGACCCTAAATAGCGGCGCGTAATAGTGCTAAAGGTGAGAATGAGGCAGGTTAGCCGACCGTTGAGCGCATGGACGCGCGATACGAGCCCCCAGGGAGGGGTTTACGGCGTGTTGGCGTTCCTGACCATTCCCACCGACCAAAAGCTTAAAGTGTAGCGGTATTAGGAACACTTATTTAGGTAATGGGAATTAACCTGGGTATAGCGGCTACCTTTTTACTCACTGAAACGTCGAAGGTTTTCTATGACATCACAACCTCAGGCGAAGTTTCGCCATGATTATCGTGCTCCAGATTACACCATTACGGATATCGCTTTGGATTTCGAACTGGATGCCGAAACTACACGAGTAACGGCAATCAGCCAGGTCAAACGGCAGAACAGTACTGATGGTGCTGCGTTGGTCCTTAATGGTGAAGAGCTGACGCTGGTGAGTATTCTGGTGGATGGGCAGCCATGGCATGCTTATCATCAACAGGATAATCAACTGGCCATTGAACAGTTACCGGCACAGTTTACCCTCACTCTGGTTACCGAGATTCATCCGGCAAAAAATAGTGCATTAGAGGGGCTATACCTTTCTGGCAGCGCATTATGCACTCAGTGTGAGGCCGAAGGCTTCCGCCATATTACTTACTATCTGGATCGTCCTGATGTATTGGCGCGGTTTACCACCCGAATCACCGCCAATAAAGCCGCTTACCCCTTCCTATTGTCAAATGGCAACCGCGTTGCTGCCGGGGAACTGGGCGATGGGCGTCACTGGGTAGAATGGCAGGATCCGTTTCCTAAACCCTGTTATTTGTTCGCCTTGGTAGCCGGTGATTTCGACGTGTTACGTGATACCTTCACCACACGTTCTGGTCGTCAGGTCGCGCTGGAACTGTTTGTTGATCGCGGCAATCTGGATCGTGCTGATTGGGCGATGACCTCACTGAAGAGTGCCATGAAGTGGGATGAAGTGCGTTTCGGTCTGGAATATGATTTGGATATCTACATGATCGTCGCGGTAGATTTCTTCAATATGGGCGCGATGGAAAACAAAGGGTTAAATGTCTTTAACTCGAAATATGTGCTGGCGAAGGCGGAAACTGCCACCGATAAAGATTACCTGAATATTGAAGCAGTCATTGGTCACGAATATTTCCATAACTGGACCGGCAACCGGGTGACTTGCCGCGACTGGTTCCAACTGAGTCTGAAAGAGGGGTTGACGGTATTCCGCGACCAGGAGTTCAGTTCCGATCTGGGGTCTCGTTCGGTTAACCGTATCGATAATGTTCGAGTGATGCGCGGGGCTCAGTTTGCCGAAGATGCCAGCCCGATGGCCCATGCCATTCGGCCAGACAAAGTGATCGAGATGAACAACTTCTATACCTTAACGGTGTATGAAAAGGGGTCTGAAGTGATTCGTATGCTGCATACACTGCTGGGGGAACAACAGTTCCAGGCGGGGATGCAGCTCTATTTTGAACGTCACGATGGCAGTGCCGCCACTTGTGACGACTTTGTTCAAGCAATGGAAGACGCCTCCAACGTTGATTTATCGCTGTTTCGCCGTTGGTACAGTCAATCTGGTACACCTCAGTTGACGGTGCGCGACGAGTATGATGCCGAACTGCAGCAATACCGTTTACATGTCAGCCAGAAAACTGAACCGACAGCGGACCAGCCAGAAAAACTGCCATTACATATCCCGCTGGATATTGAGCTTTATGATAGCCAAGGCAAGGTGATAGCCCTGCAAAAAGCCGGCTCACCGGTGAAGAACATCTTGAATGTCACTGCGGCTGAACAGACTTTTGTGTTTGATAACGTGGCGGAGAAGCCCGTCCCTTCATTGTTGCGTGAATTTTCTGCGCCAGTGAAGTTGGATTATCCTTATAGCGATCAGCAGTTAACTTTCCTGATGCAGCATGCACGCAATGAGTTTGCCCGCTGGGATGCAGCGCAGAGCTTGCTGGCGATTTATATCAAGCTGAATGTGGCGAAATATCAGCAAAAACAACCGCTGTCATTGCCACATCATGTGGTGGATGCGTTCCGTGCGGTGTTGTTGGATGAAAAACTGGATCCAGCGTTGGCGGCACAGATCCTCACCCTTCCTGGGGAAAACGAAATAGCGGAATTGTTTACCACCATTGATCCGACGGCGATTGCAGCGGTGCATGAATCGATCACCCATTGCCTGGCACAAGAAATGGGTGATGAGTGGCTGGCGGTCTATTATGCCAATAAAACACAAGGTTACCGAGTTGAGCATGGTGATATTGCCAAACGTTCATTGCGTAATGTCTGCCTGCATTATCTGGCCTTCGGTGAGGTGACGTTGGCAGAGCGATTAGTGACTCAGCAGTTCCATCAGGCAGATAATATGACTGATTCACTGGCTGCCTTAGCAGCGGCGGTTGCTGCGCAATTGCCTTGTTGTGAGGCGTTAATGACCGAGTTTGACCAACGTTGGCATCAAGATGGCTTGGTGATGGATAAATGGTTTGTACTGCAGGCCACCAGCCCAGCAGCCGATGTGCTCAGCAACGTGCGCGCATTATTACAACACCGTTCATTTAGCCTCAGTAACCCTAACCGCATCCGTTCGCTAATTGGTGCTTTTGCTTCAGCCAATCCTGCGGCTTTTCATGCGGTAGATGGCAGTGGTTATCAATTCCTGGTGGAGATCCTCAGTGATCTTAATCAGCGCAATCCTCAGGTCGCCGCTCGTTTGATTGAACCGTTAATCCGCTTGAAACGCTATGATGCTTCGCGTCAGGCACTGATGCGTCAGGCGTTAGAGCAATTAAAAGGGCTGGACCAGCTCTCAGGGGATCTGTACGAGAAGATCGCCAAAGCGTTAGCCGCATAAAAAACAGGGCGGCGATGGTCGCCCTGCAATTAAAAACGCGATTTATACGGTTAATCAATTCCAATTACTGCCAGGATACCGGATAATATGCCCCCGGTTTGCAAGACTACTCAAGTTCATTCCAGTTTCATCCAGAAGCCCAATGATTCGGTTAAGTAGACACTGCCAACACCTAGTCACTTGACCAGTCTAACCGGAGAGCCTATGTACTATCCCATCATCAGGAAGGCGTTGTTTCAGCTCGATCCCGAGCGTGCGCATGAATTGACCTTTAGCCAACTCCGCCGTATTACCGGCACCCCATTAGAGTTCCTTATCCGTCAGTCAGTGCCGAGCAAGCCGGTGAACTGTATGGGGCTCAGTTTTAAAAATCCGTTAGGCTTGGCGGCAGGGCTGGATAAAAACGGAGAATGTATTGATGCTTTAGGCGCTATGGGTTTCGGTTTTGTCGAAATAGGGACCGTCACGCCACGTCCGCAGCCAGGTAATGACAAGCCGCGTCTATTCCGTATTGTTGAAGCTGAAGGGTTGATCAACCGTATGGGTTTCAATAACCACGGGGTAGATAATCTGGTTGAAAATGTTAAAAAATCCCATTTTGATGGTGTGCTAGGGATTAATATTGGCAAGAATAAAGATACCCCGGTGGAGCAAGGAAAAGAGGATTACCTGATCTGTATGGATAAGGTTTATCCTTATGCTGGCTATATCGCAATTAATATCTCTTCACCCAATACGCCAGGATTAAGATCGTTACAGTATGGTGAAGCGTTAGATGATCTTTTGGCGGCGATTAAGAATAAGCAGAGCGAATTGCATGCCCGTCATCATAAATATGTGCCAGTGGCGGTAAAGATCGCGCCGGATCTTTCTGAAGAAGAGTTGATCCAAATTGCCGATAGTCTACTTCGTCATAATATAGATGGGGTGATCGCCACCAATACCACCCTTGATCGTAAACTGGTTGAGGGGCTGAATAATTGTGAACAGGCGGGAGGATTAAGTGGCCGCCCGATACAATTACGCAGCACCGAGGTTATCCGTCGTTTAGCGCAAGAATTACAAGGGCGCCTGCCCATTATTGGTGTCGGTGGGATTGATTCTTTGACCGCCGCCAGAGAAAAAATGGCCGCTGGGGCAAGTTTGATACAGATTTATTCCGGATTTATCTTCCATGGACCGGGTTTGATTAAAGATATTGTTAACCACATCTAATATTTTTGCTCATTTTCTAGTCGGGGGTTTATTTCTTTCCCCGGCTAGTCTATATTTTGTTCGTTGGCATAAATACCGTTTTCAGACTTATCTGGTATTTAGGTTTTCCATGATGAAAGGTATATTGCGTAATACCACGTTTGCATGTGGCGGCAAGGATAACAAATGAAGATAAAACCTGATGACAATTGGCGTTGGTATTTCGACGCTGAGCATGATCGGCTGATGCTGGATTTAGCCAATGGTATGATCTTTCGTTCGCGTTTTCCGGCAAAAATGTTAACTCCGGATGCATTCGGTGAATGTGCTTTCTCCGTTGATGATGCCGCCCTCTATTTTAATTATGAAGAGCAGAGCAAGCAGATAAAACTCAGCCATGAACAACGTGCCGAGCTAGTATTAAATGCGCTGGTGGCTTTCCGTTTTCTGAAACCACTGATGCCTAAGAGCTGGCATTTTGCTCAGCAGCATTATCCATTGCGGCCAAAGAACGGTGAACTGGCCTTGGTGAAAGTGATGGAAAGCGGTGAAGATGCCTGTTTGCTGGTGGTGGAAGCCGGGGATAATGCCAGCCTATGTTTGCTGGCACAGAATCAATTGTTACTGGCTGGCCGCAATATGCAACTGGGGGATGCCATCAAAGTGATGCATGACCGTTTGAAGCCTTGCATCACCGATGAGTTCTCAGCCCAGTTTTACGCCAAGGCGGTATGATAACCGCGATAGCACTAGGCTAATTGCAAATCGCTTTTGGGAATACAGCTACAGCAGAAAATGGACCCATTGCTGTTCACCGCATTCCCTTTTAATGCCGCCACTTCCCCTGCCATCAGGGTTATTTTGCAGCTACCACACAACCCTGCCCGGCAAGAATAGGGAATTCGGATCCCTTGTTGTTCCAGTTGCTCCAATAATATTTGCTGGTTATTACCGGTAAACACTTTCCCTTGATATTCAATCGTTACACTCTTGGCACTCTCTTTTGGGGGCGATAGGCTTTCGATTACCGCGCCTGCACCATAAGATGGCGGTGATTGGCGGGACAGTATCTCGACGTGATCGCCAACGCGGATAATACCACTGTTACGGGCAATCATATTTTGGCCGAAGTCGATAGCGCCATTCTCGGCTGTACGGAACTGTTGCAGCGTATTGAGTGGTTCGCCATGTGGATGCTTGTGGCCACGCTCGGTGCTGACGGTGGTTAATACGCAGCGGCTGCAGGGCTTCACCAGTTCAAATACCACACTCCCAATGCGAATCGTTTGCCAGCTATCTTCTGCCCAGGCGGGGCTGCCGGTGACCACCAGATTGGGGCGAAATTGCTCTAGTTTGATACCAGCAGGGCAGCGTTTTTGCAGATCCTGGAATGAGGACTCATTAACCAGCAGATACGGGTAACCATCAGCAAAGGAGAGTGGAATCTCTGGGTGTTTTTTTACCCGACGAGTTAATTCCTCCCCCACCCAACGTAGTTGCACATCACGCTGGAAATAGCCACTTAACCAGTGGTTGATTGCTTGTGGGGCAATTAACGCCGTGAAATGGTTACCCCAAACTTCGGTTGGCTGTGCGGAGGCGCTAAAATCGTTGAAACGAATGGTAGCACTTTCACCATCCGGGGCGGTTAAAAACAGGCCGTCGGTTAGCAACGCCGGGGTGAATAGTACCATCTGCGGATATTGGCGGGCGGTGATAAAAGTACCGTCAGGCTCAGTGATCATGAAAATACGATCGCAAGCGAGCCCGCTACTGCCTACCTGGGCGTGGGATAACTGTAAGGCGCGTAACGATTTAACCGGATGAATATAGAGCCGAGAAAGGGTGGTCACTGTTACCTCCATGCGATAAATCAATTCAATAGCTGCGGGTCATCGTGCGACTGGTGCGAGTGATAGCGCTAGCCCATGGGGAATTACTTAGCGACATCTTGCAAGAAGTGGCTGACAGAATCGAGCAACTTTATGACAAGCGGCCAGGATTAGCTATAATGCGCCACTATTTTCTTTTTGGTGATAAGCACGATATGAACACTCTGTTTGCCAGCACATCCCGTGGACTGGAAGAACTATTAAAAAGCGAACTGGAGCGGCTTGGTGCCCATGACTGCAAAGTGGTGCAGGGCGGGGTCCATTTTCAGGGTGACGATCGTCTTTTGTACCAGAGTTTGCTATGGAGCCGCTTGGCTTCACGTATTCTGTTGCCGTTGAATGAATTCCGTGTGCACAGTGATTTGGACCTGTATCTGGGGGTTCAGGCTATCGATTGGCCTAGCGTATTCGGTGTCGATAAAACGTTTGCCGTCCACTTCAGTGGGGTGAATGAAGAGATCCGTAACAGCCAATATGGCGCGTTGAAGGTTAAAGATGCCATTGTCGATAGCTTCACCCGTAAGATCAATCAACGGCCCACGGTGGCCAAACAGCAGCCAGATATCCGGGTTAACGTCTGGCTGCAGCGTGATATGGCCAGTGTTGCCCTTGATCTGAGTGGTGACGGGTTACATCAGCGTGGTTATCGTGATGAGACTGGCTTGGCTCCGTTGAAAGAAAACCTGGCGGCAGCCATCATCTCGCGCTCTGGCTGGCAGCCAGGAACACCGTTGCTCGACCCGATGTGCGGTTCCGGTACGTTATTGATTGAAGCAGCGATGATCGCCGCCGATCATGCTCCTGGGTTACAACGCCATCGTTGGGGTTTTACAGCCTGGAGTGGTCATCAGGCTGAACTGTGGCGTGAAGTCCTCACCGAGGCTCAGGTGCGTGCCCGGCGAGGTTTGCAGGAAACAACGTCGCGTTTCTTCGGTTCGGATAATGATCGCCGGGTACTGGAAATGGCGCGCAGTAACGCACGCCGTGCGGGTGTTGCGGAGTTAATCACCCTTCAGGTCAGCGATGTCAGTAAATTGACTAATCCTTTGCCGCAAGGCCCGGTAGGTACGGTGGTCAGTAACCCACCGTATGGCGAACGTCTGGAGAGTGAACCTGCCTTGGTTGCCTTGCATAATATGCTCGGGCGTATCATGAAGAGCGCTTTTGGCGGTTGGCAGCTCTCACTGTTTAGTGCCTCACCTGAATTGCTCAGTTGTCTGCAATTGCGTGCTGAGCGCCAATTCAAGGCGAAAAATGGCCCATTGGAATGTGTGCAGAAAAATTATCAGTTGGCAGAAAATCCTCAAGGGATGGCTGCCGTTCAGGTGGCGGAAGATTTTGCCAACCGGCTGCGGAAAAATCTGAAAAAACTGGATAAGTGGGCAAAACAGCAGGGTATTGAATGTTACCGCTTGTACGATGCTGACCTACCGGAATATAACGTGGCAGTGGATCGCTATGGCAGTAAGGTGGTGGTGCAGGAGTACGCGCCACCCAAGCAGGTGGATGCACAAAAAGCGCGGCAACGCCTGTTTGATGTGATTAATGCCACTTTGGCGGTGCTGGATTTGCCCTCAAACCAACTGGTATTGAAAACCCGTGAGCGGCAGAAGGGTAAAAATCAGTATGAAAAATTGGCGCAGAAGGGCGAGTTCCTGCAGGTGACGGAATTCAATGCCAAATTGTGGGTTAACCTGACTGATTACCTTGATACGGGCCTGTTTCTGGATCACCGTATCGCGCGGCGTATGCTGGGGGAGATGAGTAAAGGCAAGGACTTCCTCAATCTGTTTGCCTATACCGGCAGCGCCAGTGTCCATGCCGGGTTGGGCGGGGCGCGGACTACCACTACGGTAGATATGTCGCGTACCTATCTTGAATGGGCAGAGAAGAACTTGCGGGTTAACGGTTTGACTGGCAAGCAGCACCGGTTGATTCAGGCAGACTGTCTATCATGGTTGCATAACAGCGATGAACAGTTTGATGTGATCTTTATTGATCCCCCGACCTTCTCCAACTCCAAACGTATGGAGAATAGCTTTGATGTGCAGCGTGATCATCTGGCGCTGATGAAAGATTTAAAACGGTTACTGCGCCATAACGGGACCATTATGTTCTCGAATAACAAGCGTGGTTTCCAGATGGATTTGGCGGGTTTGAGTGCGCTGGGTCTGGAGGCGCAAGAAATTACGGCCAAGACGCAGTCACAAGACTTTGCCCGTAACCGTCAAATCCACAACTGCTGGCTGGTGACCCATGCTGGCGAAGGGAAATAATTGCTATGTCGTTAATCAGTCTGTCTGGTGCCTGGCTCTCTTTCAGTGATGCACCTTTGTTAGATAACACCGAACTTCATATTGAAGACAATGAACGTGTCTGCCTGGTGGGGCGTAATGGGGCCGGTAAATCGACCCTGTTGAAGATCTTGGGTAAAGAGACCCCGCTGGACGACGGGCGTATTATTTATGAACAGGACCTGATTGTGGCGCGTCTGCAACAGGATCCGCCGCGCAATATTGGCGGTACGGTGTTTGATTTTGTAGCTGAAGGGGTGGCAGAACAGGCCGAGCACCTGAAGGCTTACCATGCTATTTCCCATCAAGTCGAACAGGATCCGAGCGAAAAGAACCTGGCAAGATTGGCGAAGGTGATGGAAATTCTCGATCATCAGGGCCTGTGGCAGCTTGATAGCCGTATCAGTGAAGTGCTATTACAACTTGGCTTGGATGGTGATGCGGAGCTCTCTTCCCTTTCTGGCGGCTGGTTACGCAAGGCGGCCCTTGGCCGGGCTCTGGTCAGTTCTCCTCGGGTGTTATTGCTTGATGAGCCCACCAACCATCTTGATATCACTGCCATCGATTGGCTGGAGGGGTTCCTGAAAGAGTTTCAGGGCAGCATTGTATTTATTTCCCATGACCGCTCATTTATTCGCAATATGGCCACACGGATTGTCGATCTGGATCGCGGCAAACTGGTGTCGTGGCCAGGGAACTACGACCTGTATCTGGAAAGTAAAGAAGAAGCATTGCGGGTGGAAGAGCTGCAGAATGCTGAATTTGACCGCAAATTGGCGCAGGAAGAAGTGTGGATCCGCCAAGGGATCAAGGCGCGACGTACCCGTAATGAAGGGCGTGTTCGCGCATTGAAAGCCTTGCGCAATGAACGCTCAGAACGGCGCGAAGTGATGGGCAGCGCCAAGATGCAGGTGGAAGAAGCGGTACGTTCCGGTAAGATTGTTTTCGAAATGGAAGCGGTTAATTACCGGATCGACGACAAAGTGCTGGTGCGTGATTTTAGTGCTCAGGTGCAACGTGGCGATAAAATTGCGCTGGTGGGGCCCAATGGTTGTGGCAAAACCACCCTGCTGAAACTGATGCTCGGTCAGTTACAGGCTGATAGCGGGCGAGTACATTGCGGTACCAAATTAGAAGTCGCCTATTTTGACCAACACCGCGCTGAGCTGGATCCAGAACGCACGGTGATGGACAACCTGGCGGAAGGCAAGCAGGAAGTGATGGTCAACGGTCGTTCACGCCATGTGCTTGGCTATCTGCAGGATTTCCTGTTTCATCCCAAACGTGCCATGACGCCAGTAAAGGCGTTGTCAGGGGGCGAGCGTAACCGCTTGTTATTGGCGAAATTATTTCTGAGGCCCAGCAATTTATTAATCCTCGACGAACCGACTAATGACCTTGATGTCGAAACACTGGAACTGCTGGAAGAACTGATTGATAGCTATCAGGGTACGGTATTGCTGGTGAGCCACGATCGTCAGTTTGTAGATAACTCGGTGAGTGAGTGTTGGATCTTCGAAGGTGACGGTGTGATCGACATTTATGTCGGTGGCTATTACGATGCACACCACCAGCGGGCGACGGCCAAGCCGTTGCGCCAAACCGATGTGGAAAAACCGAAAGCCGCGGTAGAAAAGGCGGTTGAGCAACCTAAGAAATCATCAAGCAAATTGAGCTACAACCTGTTGCGTGAACTGGAGCAGTTACCACAGCGTCTCGAACAGTTGGAAGCGGATATTGCGGCTTTGCAGGTGCAAGTTAATGATGGGGAGTTTTTCTCCCGTCCACATAACGAAACACAACAGGTGCTGGCCGATCTCGCCAAGGCAGAACAGAGTCTGGAAGAGGCTTTTGCACGTTGGGAAGAGTTGGAAGCAATGAAAAACGCTTAATTGGTAAAATGTGATGATAACCCTGTTGCATGAATGGCGACAGGTCGTTACCGATAGGCAGCACTATCAAGGAGTTATAGGGTGCCTTCCCAAGAAAATAGACTACAACATAGTCAACAACAACATAGTCAACAACATGGCCAACAACAACATGGCCATGCGGTGCATCGCCCGCAGTCAGCAGATAGTCTGATGTTGTGCCCGCAATGCGATATGTTAGTGGCGATGCCGCCTTTAGCCTTTGGCTTAAAGGCAGTTTGCCCCCGTTGTAAAACAACACTGAGTACTCGCTGGGCTGAACCACGTAAACAACCGGTTGGCTATGCTATCAGTGCATTGTTTATGCTGTTACTGGCCAATATATTCCCGTTTATTAATATGCGCGTTGCGGGCATAGTCAGCGAGATAAAACTGCTGCAGATCCCCCAAGTGATGGTGGCGGAAAATTACACCAGTCTGGCGACGCTGTTTTTAGTGTTGGTGCAACTGGTTCCGACATTTTGCATGTTGGCGATTATTTTGTTGTGTACCCGAGCGCCGTTACCACTGAAACTGAAAGTATGGATGGCCAAGATCCTGTTCCAGTTTAAAACCTGGTGCATGGTGGAAATTTTTCTGGCAGGTGTGCTGGTCAGTTTTGTCAAACTGATGGCCTATGGTGATATTGGTATTGGCACCAGTTTTATTCCCTATAGCCTGTTTTGTCTGCTACAGGTGCGAGCTTTTCAGTGTATTGACCGGCGCTGGCTGTGGCAAGATATCGCCCCAGCACCCCAATTGGCTCTACCGTTACAGGTTGGCCGCACGGGTTTACGCCAAGGAGTGCGCTCTTGCTCCTGCTGTACAGCCATTTTGCCGGCAGACCAAACAAGATGCCCCCGTTGTTATAG
The DNA here is from genome assembly GCF_057180565.1 of Serratia sp. HNCC26DJ244. Taxonomy (NCBI): domain Bacteria; kingdom Pseudomonadati; phylum Pseudomonadota; class Gammaproteobacteria; order Enterobacterales; family Yersiniaceae; genus Serratia; species Serratia sp. HNCC26DJ244. The sequence goes on from NZ_JBXUGO010000012.1 coordinate 40,871, forward strand.
CGTGGGGTATGCACGCCGTCGCCATAGCTTGCAATGGACCTGGTCGTTATTGGTGACCGCGATAATGTTATATATTCCGTCCATGCTAATGCCCATTATGATCACCGAAGCCTTGGGCAATAAAATGCCCTCTACGGTGATGGCCGGGGTGATCCTGCTATGGGGAGAAGGCTCTTATCCGGTGGCGATGGTGATTTTTATTGCCAGCGTGATGGTGCCTTCGCTCAAAATGCTGGCGATTGGTTGGTTATGCTTGGATGCCAATGTTAAAGGTAAGAGTAGAGCGGATAGTGAGCGTATGCACTTAATCTATGAAGTTGTCGAATTTGTTGGCCGCTGGTCGATGATCGATGTCTTTGTTATCGCTGTGCTTTCAGCGTTGGTACGTATGGGGCAACTGATGAGTATTTACCCAGATATTGGTGCACTGTTATTCGCCATGGTGGTTATCTTCAGTATGTTCGCAGCGATGACGTTTGATCCCCGTCTGACTTGGGATCGTGCAAGTGAAATAGTCAACAAGGAGTCACAAGGTGACTGAAAGTAATCATAGCGTCGCGGAAATCGAAAAGATCAAACGCTGGTCGCCGGTATGGATTGTTCCCATTGTTACCGCATTGATTGGTGCGTGGATCCTGTTTTACCACTTCAGCCATCAGGGGCCGGAAGTCACTTTGATTACCACCTCAGCGGAAGGTTTGGAAGCGGGGAAAACCAAGATCAAGAGCCGTAGTGTTGATGTGGGAACGGTAGAAAGTGTCTCGCTAAGCGATGATCTGAGCAAAGTGGTGATACAGGCTCGCCTCAATGATGATATGGAAAAACTGTTGCACGACGACACTGCTTTTTGGGTGGTGAAACCGCAGATTGGTCGTGATGGGATATCGGGATTGGGTACTTTGCTCTCCGGTGCCTATATCGAATTGCAACCTGGTAGCAAAGGCAAGGAGGGGCAAAACCATTTTCAACTGTTGGATGCTCCACCGTTGGCTCCCCCCGATGCCAAAGGGTTGCGTATCGTGCTTGATAGTACGCGAGCGGGTCAGTTGACGGCGGGCGATCCGGTGTTGTTCCGCGGGTATCGTGTCGGTTCGGTAGAAACCAGTTATTTCGATCCCAAGTTACGCTCTATGCGTTATCAACTCTTTATTGCTGCCCCTTATGACCAATTGGTCACCAGCAATGTGCGCTTCTGGAAGGACAGTGGCATTGCTTTTGATATGTCAGCCCAGGGAATGCGCATGGAAATGGGCTCACTGGCGACGCTATTTAGTGGTGGTGTCAGTTTTGATGTACCGGAAGGCTGGGAACGAGGAGAACAGGTTAAAGAGATGGTGGATTTTGCGCTATTCGACAATCAGCGCAGTATTCAAGATTCTCTGTATACCATCCACCAGGATTATCTGGTGTTCTTCTCTGAATCGGTGCGTGGTTTACAGCCGGGCGCGCCGGTAGAGTTCCGTGGTATTCGCCTGGGTACGGTGGGGCAAGTACCGTTCTACAAAGAGGGAATGCAGCAGCGTCTTGATAGTGATTTCCGTATTCCAGTGCTGATTCATATTGAGCCTGAACGCTTGAAACAGCAGTTAGGAAATAACTTCAATATTGCGCAGTATCTCAAGGATACGGAGTCTCAAGGTCTGCGCGCATCGCTGAAATCCGCTAACCTGTTAACGGGTTCGCTGTTTATCGACCTAGACTTCTACCCGCAAGAGAAGCCGTGGAAAGGGCCGCATGAGCTCTTTGGTTATCCGGTGTTACCAACAACCAATGGTGGTTTGGCCCAAATCCAACAGAAACTGGTGCAGATGTTGGATAAGATCAACGCGTTGCCGCTCAATCCAATGATCAATGAAGCCACTAAAACGTTGTCCGAAAGCCAGAAAACCATGCGTGAAGTGCAGAAAACTATCCAGTCGCTTAATGACATCATCGGCAGTAAAGAGATGAAGGCATTGCCTGCAGATATGCAGAAAACGTTGCAGGAACTGAGTCGCAGTATGAAAGGGTTCCAACCTGGTTCGCCGGCTTACAACAAGATGGTGTCAGATATGCAACGGCTGGATCAGGTGTTGCGTGAGTTGCAACCTGTGCTTCGCACTTTGAACGACAAGAGTAATGCCCTGGTATTTGAAGCCGCGGGCAGTGATGACCCTCAGCCGAAGAAGGCCAATAAATGATGAAATGGATTACGTTCGCCCTGGTATTGTTATTGAGTGGCTGTAGCAGTATGCCAACTAAAACCTACTATCAGTTACCGGCGTTAGGTACGCCGGTGCCGGTGAGTAACACGCTACCATCGCGCCAACTCTGGATTGAGCATGTTAGTGTGGCGGATTTTCTGGCCCAAAATGGGGTGGTATATCAGACTAACGATGTGCAACTTGTGATGGGGCAGAATAACTTGTGGGCCAGTCCGTTGGATCAGCAGTTACAGCAGACACTACTGAGCAATTTGGGTGGAGCATTGCCGGGGTGGGTGGTTTCATCACAACCGATGAACAGTGAGCAGGCGGTGCTTAATGTCACTATTAACGGTTTTCATGGCCGCTATGATGGCAGGGCAATTGTTCGCGGTGAATGGGTGCTAAGTTATCAAGGTAAGTTGATTAAGCAGCCATTCAATCTGGAATTGAAGCAAAGTGAGGATGGCTATGATGCGTTGGTCCGTACCTTGGCTCAAGGCTGGTTGCAGGAAGCTCAAGAGATCGCCACGCAGGTTACGCGTCTCTAATTTCCTTTGTCACAAAGTGTTTTAACGCAGACCCGGTAAGCATACCATGCTTTTCCGGGTTTTTTGTTTTATATCATGACATTACAACCATATTAGACTTATCAGCCACTTAGCAAATTCTTCGTGCATAGCTCACAAATATGACATCGCTGTTAAATTTGCACATTGACCTTCCAGCAAAATAGCGCTATTTCTTAAATGTGACTGTATTTTATACAGGCATGTGTTTTCTTTCCAGCAGTGTAAAAATGAGGGAAACGAGGCATGAAAAGACAGAAAAGAGATCGTCTGGAGCGGGCTCAATCGAGAGGTTATCAAGCAGGTATTGTCGGGCGCTCAAGGGAGCATTGCCCCTATCAATCTTTAGACGCTCGGGCTAATTGGCTGGGAGGGTGGCGACAAGCTATGGAAGACAGGGCTGTGACCGCTTAAGCGGCTCTCTGTAAGAAAGAACAACCTCCGCCTTAGGCGGAGGTTTCTGTTTAGAAAGCTTCAGTATCTTTAAACAAGCCCACTTTCAAGTCGTTAGCTGTATAGATCACCTTGCCATCAACCAGCACTTCACCATCCGCTACACCCATAATCAATTTACGGGTGATAACGCGTTTGAAGTTGATGCGATAGGTGACTTTCTTGGCGGTTGGCAGGATTTGACCAGCAAATTTCACTTCACCTACGCCTAATGCACGGCCTTTACCTTTACCACCGAGCCAACCCAGATAGAAGCCTACCAGTTGCCACATGGCATCCAGACCCAAGCAGCCAGGCATTACTGGATCACCAATAAAGTGGCAGCCAAAGAACCACAAGTCAGGATTAATATCCAGTTCAGCTTCAACATAACCTTTGTTATGACTACCGCCGTCCTCGGTCATTTTAATTACGCGGTCCATCATCAACATATTACCTGCTGGCAACGGCGGACCACCCGCACCGAACAACTCACCACGACCTGATGCTTCAAGGTCTTCTTTTGTATAGGACTCGCGTTTATCTACCATGTTCTCAGTCAGCCTTATATTAATGAAGGATGCAGATTAGCTTACACGTGTACGCTGAACAACTCCGATCAGCCGTGGTTAAACCAGTTAAGCCAACGTAACGGCCATGGCCATTGACGTCGTTCATGTGAATTCACCTGTGCAATGCGCTCTTGGATAGCCGCCAGTAAACTCGGTTGCTGCTCATCGCTATAGGGATATCCTGTTAATAAGTGTAGCGCTTGACCTGCATTGTCGACCGCCCATAAATGAAATTGTTCATTACGCACCGCTTCGATAACGTCTGCTCGTAGACAAAGATGACGCACGTTGCATATGGGCAAAATGACGCCTTGTTGTCCCGTCAGGCCTCGGCGCAGACAGACTTCGAAGAAACCTTCGATCTTCTCATTGATACCACCAATGGGCTGCACATTGCCAAATTGATCCACAGAGCCGGTTACTGCAATCTGTTGTGTCAGAGGTTGCTGTGACAGGGCGCTGATCAGCGCACAAAGCTCAGCTAACGATGCGCTGTCACCATCAACTTCACCATAAGATTGTTCAAAAACGATTGACGCTGAAAAGGGGAGTGGTTGATCCAGTGCCAGCTCAGAAACCAGAAAAGCCTGCATGATCATCATGCCTTTAGCATGCAGATTGCCCCCTAGTTCGGCTTTACGTTCAACGTCGGTAAACTCACCATCGCCCAAGTGGACAACACAACTGATGCGTGATGGTTCACCCATACTCCGAGGATGCCCTGGATAATCCAGTACCGACAGGCCATTGATCTGACCGATGACCTCACCTTCAGTATCGATAATGATTTGACCCAGTTCAATATCGTCATGCATTCGCTCGGCAAGATAGCTTTCACGCCACTCTCGGGCATTCTGTGCTACTTCCAACGTGTTAGCCGTGATCTGCTGTTCCTGAGTGTAGAGTTTCGCTTCAGAAAGCAACTGACTAATCCATAATGGGGAGAGGGGTAAATTACCCTGATCACCAGAATAGCGAACCGCTTGAACCATTAGTGGGTACCAGGCATCAGCAGCCAACGGAGGTAACTGTTGGTCGGCAATAATACTATTGATGTAACCACACCATTGCGCCATATCATCGGGTTCGGTAAGTTGCAGATCGTCTTCATACTCACCGTAGACAGCCTGTTCACATAACTCGGGTTCCATATCGTCAAAATCAGCCAGACTATGGCGATCACCGACGATAATCAGGCGTAACGCCAATGGCATGGGGGGGATATAAATCGGTAATGGCCGGGTTTCATCCGCAGCAAACCACTGAAATTGGCGCTGAATGATCATCTGTTTTAGACGTAGCCACATTAGCGGTTGTGCTAACAAAGCCCGTGCTGACAGGATCAACACCCCACCGTTAGCCTGGTGAATTAAACCTGGCTGTAAGCTGATTTCACCGTTATAAATTCTGACACAACCAAACAACTGTTCAGGCTCAATCCATTGCTGAAAAATGCAGTCGCCATGGGCGGCAAAAGGTTCATCATCATTAACTGCAGTTTCAATGTTGGCTTTACCTCCTGCAATCACATAGCGGCTGCCTTTAATCATATGCGGAGGTTGCAGCTGTTTTGTTACTTTGGCGATTAGCGCAAGATGCTCATGGGTTTCTTGCGCTTTTAACAGCATAAAACATGGCTGAGATTGAGGGTGCAGAAATAGAGCCAGCGAATTTTCCAGACGAGGCTGGATAGCAGCAAAGGCGACAGGGGCCAATTGAGCAGCTGAGTCAAAGATAGCCTGGTAAGGCGCAGCACTAGGCAACAGAGATTGCCATTCAAGTCGGTTAATGGTCAAAGTGTTAGATGTAATCGTCAAATAATAAGTGAATAAGGGATTATACAAGAATATGTCAGCTTGATACATGCTCAGTCATGGCTGAGTGTGAGGAATTTGATATTGCGAGGTGACTGTCTAAAAAAACGGCTAAAAAGAGTTTATTGGCCGGGGAAAAGTGCTATAAAACTGTTATGCTTACTAAAGTTACACGGTCACAGAAGAGTTCACCATGAAATATCAGCAATTGGAAAATCTGGAGAGCGGTTGGAAATGGAAATATCTGGTGAAAAAGCACCGTGAAGGTGAATTGATCACGCGCTACCTTGAAATCAGCGCTGCTCAACAAGCCATTGCTGAATTGCTGAAACTGGAAAATGAACCTGTAAAAGTACTGGCATGGATTAATGAGCATATGAATCTGGCGTTAACTAACCGGATGCAGCAAACTATTCGTGCTCGGCGTAAGCGCCATTTTAATTCAGAACATCAGCATACACGTAAAAAGTCTATTGATCTGGAGTTTCTGGTCTGGCAGCGGTTGGCCGCTCTGGCGCAGCGCCGAGAGCTTACTTTGTCTGAAACCATTGTTCAATTGATTGAAGATGCTGAACACAAAGATAAATATGCTAGCCACATGTCACTATTGAAACAAGATTTAAAAGCGATCTTGGGTAAGGATAACGGCTAAGTCGGTTAGAAATGAAAAATCTGAATTAAAATCAGAAAAAAAAACCCTGCAGAGCAGGGTTTTTTATCAGAAGTTGACACTTAGCCCTGAGGCTGAGCTACCACTTCTTTAATGCCTTTCACTTCGATCTCTACACGACGATCTGGAGCCAGGCAAGCGATTTGTGCTGGGGTAGCACGGCCAGAACGGTAGCCACACTTGTCACCAGTAATTGGGTTAGCTTCACCCATACCACGTGCAGTGATCTTGTCTGCTGGGATACCTTTAGAGATCAGGTAGCTGACAACACTCTGGGCACGGTTCTCAGACAGACGCAGGTTAGATTCAGCAGAACCTACTACGTCAGTGAAGCCGACAACAACAACAGAACCATCTTTTGGATCCAGTGAGCTCAGCTGGCTGTACAGTTGATCCAGAGCTTGTTGACCTTCTGGTTTCAGCGTTGATTTACCGAAAGCAAACAGAACGTCAGAAGTCAGAGTGAACTTCTTGGTTTCAACGGTAGGAGCTGGAGTTGGTGCTGGAGCAACAACTGGAGCCACTGTATCCTGACCAAAACGGTAAGCTACGCCAACACTCAGCTGACCATTGTCTGGACGTGCACCAACGGTTTGTGCATCACCGATGTTGCTGGTCCATTGATAATCCAGACGAGTAGCCCAGTTCTGATTCAGAGCATACTCAAAGCCGATGGCTGCCAGTGGAGAAACACCGGTATCATCACCAGATACGCGCTCATTGATATTACCACCGAAGTAAGCGGTGGAGTCTACACGCCAAACCATACCACCCAGACGGGTATAGATATCCAGATCGTTCATGATCGGATAGCTCAGTTTAGTGGTCAGTTGAACGCCTTGGGCTTTTAACGCACCGTTGTTCACATTGCCTTTATAAGCCATGCGACCAAGCCAGTCGTAACCCATTTCAAAACCCATATACTGGTTAGCTTGGTAGCCGAAAAACGCACCAGCACCCAGTTGAGAATCGCGAGTAGGGCCGTTACCTATAGCCCCATCAACGAAACCAGTGTCGTGGTACTGGGACCAACCCAGTTTAGCACCGGTGTACCAGGTGTTATCTTTTGGTGCGGCTTGCGCTACGGTAGCGAAACCAGCCAGTGCCACTGCTAATGCGATAGCTGTCTTTTTCATTTTTTACGCCTCGTTATCATCCAAATAGGCAATGAGCTTAACGCTATGTTATGCCTTTGGTTTAAAATTCCTGCGCCAAGATTCTAGCACTCATTTGTTATTTTACCAGTATTACTGGCGTTGTATAACAATCTTAGCAGAGTAAAGTTTACAACTTGGCGCGAAAGTTACAAGCGTGATGTGCTGATGCTCTAAAAAATATTGGATTAGACACATTTCTTAACACATTCAAGGAAGAATAGGGCTTATTTTGTCGAATTACTTATTGCAAAAGTGCATCTGATCACATTTTGCACACCAATTCCCTGGGTAATTATTCCCAGGGAGAGAATGCAAGAAAAGTCTTAAAATGACTTAATGGTATAAAGGCGAGTGAATTTTTAGAGTGGAATGGTGCCGGTGGGGGGAATTAGTATCGCGTTGTGGGCGCATAATAAACCCGTAACTATTCCCCAATTCTGCTGCCCGGCTTAATTTTATACGGTCTTGTTCAGTTAATTCAGGCAACCAACCTAGAACGACACTGTAATTTCCAGTCAGTAACGCTTTCTCCATGGCATCAACAGTGGCGAGTGGCGAAATCTGACTCAGTTGTACCACCTTACTGACCGGTAACTCAGCCTGCTGAAGCCAGGATTTACTGAGCTTTTGCTGTGGGGTGAGCCACAATAACCAACGTGATTGCTGACCTAGCTGCTGCAGCAACGGCACCAGTAACTGGGTGACAACGGATTGCTGCTCACTGTAGACCAGCTCACTGATAAGGCCATTTTTTTTGTCATCCTTGGCGTTTGCAACAGTTTGACCTGCAGGCAAAGGGACTTGGCTGAAGTGGCTTTGATTAAGTGATTGAGTACGCATTGTATATTCCCCTGCACCATTACTGTGTTTATATACAGTATAGATGTAAACACAGAAGATCAACACAAATTTTCGTAACGCATCGCATAATTGAGATCATTCCACGCACTACTGCATTTTATGATTGGCACCTGTCGTGATAATGCGTATTTTCTTTAATTAGTTGTTCCGGTTACGTTTATTTCAACAGTGAATGTGATATCCGGGTCATTCAACTCGCCGCAGATGCCTCTGTCGAGTGAATGGGACTGGGTAATATTGCTTACTTATTAAAGGAGGACTTAATGAATGGAAGATCCGCAAAAAGAATAGTACAGGCAAAAATCTGCTTTGCTGCCTTGGGGAAAATTACGACACGTTCGCAATTTGGTGGTTACGGATTACTTGCTGATGGCACGATGTTTGCGGTTATTGCAGAAGGGGAGTTGTACTTGCGTGCGACAGAAACGCTGGAGCCGGCTTTCCGTGCACGTGGAATGGTGAACATGACGTATTTAAAACGCGGAGCACCGATGACGATGCGTTATTATCGAGTCGATGACAGGTTATGGGCTGATTGCCGCGAACTGTTGATCCTGGCCAGCCAGGCATTACATGAGTCTCGTAAAGAGATAAAAGTAAAAAGACGGAGTAAAGGGCGGTTAAAAGATTTGCCGAATATTGATGCGGCAATGGAACGCTTACTTTGGCAAGTGGGCATACAAAGTAGCTATGACTTACGCTTGCTGGGCGCAAAGCGGACTTACTTACAATTGCAACAACGGCATAAAAACCTGGGGGTGAAAGTGCTACTGGCACTGGCTGGCGCGATGTCTGGATACCATCATGCTGCTTTGCCCAACGTACAGCGTGCAACATTAACCACCTGGTTCGAGGAAACTGCGGCGGCTTCCTGTCTTGAAGCGCAATGGGGTAGAAGAGCCTATATTCAAGCGGTTAATAATTAATTCTCTTTGCCGATTTGTGCGCTGAGCCGTGTTAATTCAGGCAGCAACTCAAGAACCAAACCAATTTGTTGCAACACCAAGTGTTCCTTGCTCTCTGGTGCGGTAACCAGCATTTCAATACGCCCAGAGAGGTTTTTTAATGCTTGTGTCAGACGCGGGTGGTCTTGTTCCGTATGGTGTAATGCACTATCGACATAACAGACGGCATCATTGAGCAAATCAAGTACAGTACTATTATCAAGGCGATCGCGATGTGCGCCCAAGGCAGAAATATAACTCAGCAGCGTGTGGTTTAAGCACAAGAGGCGGAATGCGGCTTCCTGAATATCTTTGTCTGTTTTCGGGGCGGCTGACATGTTGGATACCACTGAAGCCAGCTCTGCATCACTATTATGGGCATCCCGGCGGGCAATGCGATAGGGCAAGCTATTATCTCTGCCTTGATAGTATTGCACCAAAATAGCATCCAGATAACGGCAATCGCTGTTCAGTGTGTTACGAACGATGGACGATAATTGACGGAACTTCCAGTCAGGCCAGATAAAGCTCACTGCTGCCCAGGCGATGGCGCAGCCCAGCAACGTATCATAGACCCGTGGGGCCATGACCTCGAATCCTTCTCCCAGCAGATTAAAACAGAGCAAGACTAACAGGGTGATAAACATCGTGGCGTGGGCATATTGTACGGTGCGGAATGCGAAGAACAGAACGCCAGAGATGACAATCAACATCATTTGCCCTTCAAGGGAAGGAACAAAATAGAGGATCGGCAAGCTGAGCAAAATACCAGCAAGTGTACCGACGATGCGTAACGCTAGACGCCTACGGGTGGCATTGTAGTTGGGTTGGCAAACGAATAAGCAAGTCAGCAGGATCCAGTAACCGTGCTGCATACCGGTAATTTGAATCAATGCGTAACCCACACATAAAACCAAGGACATACGCACGGCATGGCGAAAAAGGGCGGATTGTGGTGTCAGGTGGCGGCTGATACGCAAGCGAATATCACTCCATCCGGTAATTTGCTCATCCGATAGCGTATCTTCTTCTGTTGGTCGGCGGAGCTGGCTCTGTTCTGATTCTATATTGGCCAATTGTGCGTCGATAGCGCGCAAATTCTTCAGCAGGTGCGAAAGCGCCTGAAGTAAGTCACTGTTTTCTGGTGTCACGGTAACCCGGAGCAAGGCTTCTTCTATACGGTTAAACGTCGGTTCAAAACGCGGATTATGCAGGTACTTTTGCTTCAACAGTATTGATTGCGCCAATTGCTGGCATGCGCGGGCCTGCATGGTCAATAGACGTTGAAAGCGGAACAGAATATCGCTGTGGCGGAATTGTTCACTCAGCGCCTGATAATGTACGTGGGAAGAACTGGCACGTTCATGAATATCTTGCGCCACAAAATAATAGTGCAGCGTTCGGCGGGTACCTCGCTGACCTCGGTCACCCTTCAGCCGGGTAAGTAGCGACGTTTTGGTCTGGTTAAGCATCGCCACCAGCGTGCTGTTGGCCATGGCAACCTCTAACCAAGGGCGTTCGTCACGGTATTCGCCATCGGGATCAAACAGGTTGGCTTTGGCATCTAAATAGTTCGCCAACTGTTGATAACAGCGGGCCAGGTTTTCCTGTAATGGTTTGATGGGAAAAAGTAAATGCCCCAGCAGAGCCAGCACGTTATACCCGATGGCACCGATAAGCAGCAGAACAGGTTGCTGATACCAGGTGTCATACATTGATGTGCCGAGCATGGTATAGATAGAAATTAACAACGCACCAAAGGCGATGGTGGCATAACGTTGCCCCAAGGCACCCAGCAGAATAAAAGCACAGGTTGAGGTGATTAACCCCAGAGCGAACCACCAGGGATAAGGGAAGAGTAATTCGATTGATGCTGAAGCAAGAAAAAAGCACAACAGCGTAATCAACAGATTACGCAGCCGCCCTGCCAGCCGATCATCCAGGTCCGTTAACGCGGCAGCGACCACCCCCAAAGTGAGAGGAATGGTCAGCTTCGGGCTGCCCAACCACCAAGGAACGGCGGAAGCACCTGCCAACGCAATAAAAATGCGCAGATTATAAAGCAGGTTGCTGTTATAGATATAACGGCGAATTGCCAGTGCTAAAGCGAGCACAATAAGCTCCTGAACGGCGAGCGATAATTAGCGCTGATGATACTGACGGCGGGCATTTTCTGAACGTACGACTTGTGCCATCTCAACAGAAACCACACGACGACCTACCGGCCAAAGCGCGATGGCAGCAATCTTGAAATTAGTGATCCCAATAGGAATGCCAATAATGGTCAAGCACTGCGTGATACCCGCCGCAATGTGTAACAAACAGAGCCACCAGCCGAACAGGACAAACCAGACAATATTTAATAACGTCCCCCCTGAGGCCAGCAGAATGTTACGTTTTTCTGGGTATAACTCATCAACACTGATCACCTCGTTGCCAAACGGCAAGAAGGAAATTTTGGTGATCTCCCAACAAGAGCGGGTCAATGGCAGGGTAAAGATCAGAATAATGGTGCAAAAGGTGGCAATGAGCCAACCTAGCGTGGTGAAGACACCACCCAAGACAAAGTTAAGAATATTCAATACAGTACGCATAATCGTCATTTTCCTCTAATGATGGTGCGATAAAAATGCGGAAATACCTGCTGCCAGCCAGATTCCAGGGGGCCTGATGCTCTTCTGGCTGCAAGTAACCTAAATCTGCGTATATTTAGAGAGGCATTCTACTTTTTTTAACACTAGAGTGTCATGGCTTATCGCAGGTAAACTGGTGATATTAATCTCAACATAATCACGGCATCAGCATATGGAACTCAAAGCGACATCGCTGGGTAAACACCTGGCACAGCACCCATACAACCGAGTGCGGTTGTTGCATGCTGGTGTTGAGGTAAGTGGGGACAAGCATGAATACCTTATTCCCTTTAACCAGTTAATACAGGTTCGCTGTAAGCGGGGCATCGTCTGGGGTGAGTTGGAGTTTGAACTACCAGATGAAAAAGTCGTTCGCCTGCATGGGACTGAATGGCAGGAAACCCAGCGTTTTTATCATCATTTACAGCATTCCTGGCAGCAATGGAGTGTTGAGATGAGTGAGATCTGCGCAAGCGTATTGCAGGAACAGGTTGATCATATCCAGCATATTGAACAACAGGATAAGTGGTTCAAGCTGGCCGAATTAGGCAAATTGCAACAGCAGATCCGTCAGGCGTTTAGTGCGTTACCGATGCCAGTGGTGCGTCTTGAGGAATTTGAACTCTGTCGCGACAACTATCACCGGTGTCAGCAATGGTTACAGCAGGGGCGGCGCAAAGTGGAACAGCGCAATCTGCGCTGGAGCGAACGTATGCTGGTCACCCATCAAGATTTTTTCCAGACTATTGAAACATCCCCGTTGAATGAGTCACAACGCCGGGCGGTTGTGAATGGGGAAGATGCGGTGTTGGTGCTTGCGGGGGCGGGCAGCGGTAAAACCTCGGTATTGGTTGCTCGGGTGGGGTGGTTGCTGCTCAGGCAAGAGGCTGAACCGGAACAGATTTTGATGCTGGCATTCGGGCGTAAAGCAGCTGAAGAGATGAACGAGCGGATTGCGCAACGGTTAGGGAGTGTGGCTGTTCAGGCTAAAACTTTCCATGCATTGGCATTGCAGATTATTCAGCAGGGGAGCCGTAAAGCCCCCAAGATCAGTCAACTCGAGAGCGATACCCATGCGCGTCGTGCGCTGCTGATAAAAAACTGGCAGCAACAATGCAGCGACAAAAAAGCGCAGGCAAAGGGTTGGCGTCAGTGGTTAAGTGAAGAATTGGAGTGGGAAATCCCCGAGGGGGATTTTTGGCACGACACACATTTAGCGGATCGCCTGGGTAGCCGTTTGGAACGTTGGGTCGGGCTGATGCGTACCCATGGGGGTAGCCAAGCGGAAATGATTGAGCAGGCGGATGAAGAGAGCCGTGATCTCTTTACCAAACGCATCCGATTGATGGCGCCATTACTCAAAGCATGGAAAACCGCCTTAAAAGATGAAGGTGCGGTGGATTTCCCCGGGTTGATCCATCAGGCGGTGAATATTCTGGAAAAGGGGCGCTTTATCACCCCCTGGAAGCATATTCTGGTGGATGAGTTTCAGGATATTTCGCCACAACGTGCGCAATTGTTGGCGGCGTTGCGCAAGCAGAATAAGTGCACCAGTTTGTTTGCCGTAGGTGACGATTGGCAAGCGATTTATCGTTTCAGTGGTGCTGAGTTGTCGTTAACCACCGCCTTTGCAGAGAACTTTGGTGAGGGAACGCAATGCGCGTTAGATACCAGCTATCGCTTTAATGACCGCATCGGAGACGTTGCCAACACCTTTGTTCAGCAGAATCCTTATCAATTGAAAAAAACGCTGAATAGCCTGAGTAAAGGGAATAAAAAGTCGGTGGTTATTCTGCCGCAGGAACAACTGGAAGCCTTATTGGACAAACTCAGTGGTTATGCGCCACCCGATGCGCGTATTTTGCTGTTGGCCCGTTATCACCATCTCAAACCTGAGGTCTTGCAAAAAGCGGCGACACGCTGGCCCAAATTGAATATTGAGTTTATGACTATCCATGCCAGCAAAGGGCAGCAGGCAGACTACGTAATCATTACCGGTCTCTGTGATGGTTATGATGGTTTCCCGGCGGCGGCGCGTGAATCTATTCTTGAAGCGGTATTATTACCGCAACCTGAGAATTTCCCTGAGGCGGAAGAGCGGCGTTTGCTGTATGTCGCGTTGACCCGTGCCAGGCACCAGGTTTGGTTAATGCAAGATCCCGCTAACCCTTCAGTATTTGTTGAGCAGCTACAGGATATCGGTGTACCGGTACAGCGAAAACCTTAAATGAGCGTCCAGTGACCAGATAAATTCAAGCTGCAGGAACTGCAGCTTGAATGGTGATTGGCCTATTTCTGCAGGCGTGCTGCGAGGTACTTATCATAATCCGGTATGGCGATATCGACTTTGCTATTAAAGAAGGATGAGTCAATAAGAAAGTCAGCAGTTGAGCGGTTGGTGGCTACCGGAATGTTCCAGACTGTTGCCAAGCGCAGCAAGGCTTTTACATCAGGGTCGTGGGGTACTGCATTGAGCGGATCCCAGAAAAAGATCAAAATATCAATCTTGCCTTCGGAAATCAGTGCACCAACTTGTTGGTCTCCCCCCATTGGGCCACTCAACATGCTTTGCACTGGAATACCGCTGGCACGCTGGATCAGACCGCCGGTGGTACCGGTGGCATAAAGTTTATGTTGCATGAGTTGAGCTTGGTGGTCTTCAACCCATTTCAGTAAGGCATGTTTGCAATGATCGTGTGCAACCAGCGCAATATGCTTGCATACAGCGAGTGTGCGAGTGGTTTGTTCCATGTTGGTTTCCTTGGCAAATCAGATGGTTTTCCACAGATTACTGAAACTGTATTTCACTGCCTAGCATTAACCGGGGCAAAACGAAAATAAACAGGGGGAGGCTCAGGAAAAGTCGAGTATCTGTGCGTAGCAAGCACCACCGCCCTTGCATGAACGGGATACAACAAATTTTAGCAGTTACAGTTCCTTCGGTTACACTGAATGGACAGCATTCTTATCAAAGTACCAGGAGCTAAACATGCAAGATCAAGAAATTGCAGATGTACTGAAACAAGTAAAGACCATTGCGTTGGTCGGGGCCAGTGATAACCCAAGCCGCCCAAGCTACCATGTGATGGCTTATCTGCAGGCTCAGGGTTATCAAATTACGCCAGTGAGCCCAAAATTGGCTGGGCAAATATTACTGGGTCAACAAGTTTATGCCACCTTGGCGGATATTCCCTATCCTGTTGATATGGTAGATGTGTTCCGTAATGGGGAAGCGGCTTACGGTGTGGCGCAAGACGCAATTGCCATTGGTACCAAGGTGTTATGGTTACAGATTGGGGTGATCAACGAACAGGCCGCGGTACTGGCAAGAGCGGCGGGAATAAAAGTGATTATGGATCGTTGCCCGAAAATCGAGATCCCCCGTTTAGGTCTGGAACATTGATTGAACAAATAATAAGGGCTTAACATCATTAAGCCCTTACGTTTGTATCTCAGGTTTTAGTATTTAGTTGCGTAATCGCGGTGCCAGTAATTGACTGCGAATGGATGCCGCCAACTCGTCTAATGACGGTTGCTCTGGGTGGGCATCTTGCTCTTCACCGGCCAATTGCACCTCTGCCAGATAGGTATGAACGGGCATCCCTTCTTCATCTTCCATTACGACGTGATACCAAGGGGCAAAACGTAACTCATCATTAGCAGCGATCTCGTCTGCTTTGGGTTGTTCTAGCGAGTATTGGGGGTCGATATCAATAACGACACCTAAATACCCCAGCAGTTTATGACGAACCTGCTGTCCGATACCAAATTTGCTGGCAATCATGATGGCCCCCTGAGGAACAATGTTTTGCATTTTATACCTATGATAATTCAAACTGCCGGTCGCCGCCTTGTAGCATACAAAGCGGAGAACACCTGGCACAACTCAAAACTCATAAGTTATACATAAGGGCAAAACAACGTATTTCAAGTCACATCACCCGGCAAGCAAACCCTTTTAGGTATAACCCTTCAGGATAGGTCGCAATCACTGGGTGATCTGCAGCTTGTCGGAACTGCTCTATAAATTGTATATCACATCCGGCATCTAGAGCGGCGTCAGCCAAAATTTTCTGGAACAAGTCTGTTGGCATCAGGCCAGAGCAAGAGAAGCTGAGCAGGATCCCGCCTGGGTTTAACAGCTGTAGTGCTAACATATTGATATCTTTATAACCACGGCAAGCACCCGCCAACTGATTTTTGTTTTCCACAAATTTAGGTGGGTCCATGATGATCAGATCAAATTTTTCGCCTTGCGCACGGTAATTACGCAGCAGTTGAAAGACATCATCACGTATAAACAGGGCTTTGTTGAGATCCAATTGGTTCAGTTCGACGTTCTGCTGGGCAATATCCAGTGCCGCCTGTGAGGTATCGACACTAATGACTTGCTTACAACCCCCCATCAGCGCAGCAACAGCAAATGCGCCGGTATAAGAAAAGCAGTTCAGTACACGGCGACCAGAAGAATAGTGGCGTGCCGCTAAACGACTGTCACGTTGGTCAAGATAAAAACCCGTTTTGTGGCCTTGCTGAATATCAACCAATAGCTTAAGGCCATGTTCAGTAATCGGCAGCAGAGCAGGGGGGAGCTCACCCAAGATAGGGCCTTGTGCCAGTGGCAAGCCTTCTTTCTTACGCACGGCAACATCTGAACGATCATAGATGGCACAGTCCGGGTAGCAATGCTGTAGCGCAGAGATGAGAGTGGCTCGCTGGTATTCTGCTCCGGCGGAAAGTAACTGCAAAACCAGAAAGTTTTGGAAGCGATCAATGGTTATCCCTGGCATCCCGTCAGACTCACCGGCAATCAGGCGATAACTGTCCAGCCCATCACGTTGGGCCAACCAATCACGCCAATGTTGCGCTTGTTGCAAGCGGCGAACAAAGAACGCCAAGTCGATGGTTTCATCCGGTTGAAAACTCCAGATACGAGCACGGATTTGCGATTGCGGTGAATAGGCCCCCCGAGCCAGCCACTTTCCTTGGTGATCGCAGATGTCGATGGTTTCACCAGAAAGCGGTTTGCCTTCAACACGCTCAACAGCGCCTGAGAAAATCCACGGGTGGTGGCGAAGTAAGGATTTTTCACGTCCTTTGGCAAGATACAGGCGCATAATTTTTTGCTCTTTAAATTAAATTTTTCAAATAGATAGATTAACTACCACTGACGGAACCTGATGATAAAGTCAATCAATATCGTCAACAGCACGAAAGATGAGAAGGGCTAAAAACGGACACCGGAACCGACACCAATGGTGGCCGAACTACCGCCACTACCACCAGAAGCCGATACCCCCACCGAGGCACACCCCGTAAGCAGCATGGCTAAAACCGCACAGACTATGATTTTCATAAAATCCCCTTTGGTTGATGGCGGCCATACAGCAAGTAACTGGGGATTAAGCGCATATAACAGCAATAATCCTGCGATAGCCTACTATCTTCTATTTTAACTGCAATTATGCCCATACTCTAAATAATTCGAGTATGGGCATAAAAATCTAAAAATCGTCAGCTACATAGTCGGCTATGCTGAGAGGGCCGCCTCTAGCGGCAAGCATTTTTGACGTCACAGTAGCCCTGCATTTTTCTAAATGTTTTCATGGTAGGGAAAGGGGTTAACTGGCATAAATAATAGCCAGACGATAAATAGAAGACATTGAGTAGGAGCCGGTCATGCCACAAGTTTGTATCGCTGCTTATATCTACGGGGTTGTACAAGGGGTGGGATTTCGCTATCACACCCAGCACCAAGCCACCGCTTTAGGACTCACGGGTTACGCGCGTAATCTTGACGATGGTAGTGTAGAAGTCCTCGCCTGTGGTGATAGAGAGGCGGTTGATCATCTAATAGCCTGGTTAGAAAATGGTGGCCCCCGCAGCGCCCGGATAGAACGTGTGCTGGTGGAGCCGCGAGGGGTAACTGAATATAAGGGGTTTGGCATCCGCTATTAGCGTTTAGATGCATTTTACCGGTTTAGGCAACCCGGCAATTTTGGTTGCCTGTTTGGCTGGCCCCTTTGGGAACAGGCGATAAAGATAACGACTGCTGCCTTTCTCTTCGCCATATTTTTGCGCCATGGCTTTTACCAACATACGAATGGCGGGTGAGGTATTGAATTGCTGGTAGAAATCACGTACAAACCACACCACTTCCCAGTGTGCTTCGCTGAGTTCAATCTCTTCCTGTGCCGCCAGCAGAGGAGCAAGCCCTTCATGCCAGTCAGCGCTATTCTTTAGATAACCTTGGGCGTCAGTTTCAATAGCCTGACCTTCAAACACCAACATAATGCCTCAGCTAGGGATAATTTATCGCGGCCACCAGTTTAGCAAACTTTTGCGCAGGCAAAAATAAAGCCCCATATAGGGGCTTAGAGAAGTCGCTGATGGTGATCAGTTGCTGCGTGCAAAACCGAGGATGCTCAACAGGCTGATAAACATGTTATACAACGACACATACAGGCTTACTGTTGCGCGAATATAGTTGGTTTCGCCACCATGGATAATGTTACTGGTTTCCCACAGCATGGCACCAGCAGAGAACAGAATAAACAGGGCGCTGATTGCCAATTGCAGGGCAGGAATTTGCAGGAACAGGTTAGCGATAACCGCTACCAGTAACACCACAAAGCCAGCCATCAACATACCAGACAGGAACGACATATCTTTACGTGTCGTCAGTACATAGGCTGAACAGCAGAAGAAAACCAGTGCTGTACCACCGAGTGCCACCATAATCAGGTCGCCGGCACCTGCATTGAGGAACGAACTCAGAATCGGCCCAAGGGCATAGCCCATAAAACCAGTAAAGGCGAAAGCAGCAACAATACCCGCAGGGCTATTGGCCAATTTATGGGTCAGGAACATCAAGCCATAAAAACCAGCCAGCATGAGTATCAGCCCAGGAGCAGGCAAGCCCAGCATGGTACTGGCGGTGGCGGTCAGCGCTGAAAAAGCCAGGGTCAGTGACAGTAGGAAATAGGTGTTACGCAGAACTTTATGCGTGCTTAGCAGCGAGTCGCGCGAGGAGGATGAGACGACAATACGGTCCATAATGATCTCTCTTATCAGGTCATCACAAAATTGTACATAATGATAGTCAGTGTTATCCGTTGATCATAGATTGTTTACTAATCTTTACCCTAAAGTAATCATAGAGTAAGTAATCAGCAATGGTTGGTGACTTCTCCAGCAATCACTGACTAAAAGCGAGTTTTTCGTCTATTTGAGTGGTTTCAGGCTTTACAAGTGGATCAGCTCTGTTTATAGTTCGCTTCGTTGCGGAGGGGTGGCCGAGTGGCTGAAGGCAACGGTCTTGAAAACCGTCGACGGGAAACCGTTCCAGAGTTCGAATCTCTGCTCCTCCGCCATATTCTGACCCCAAGCTTTTAATGAGCTTGGGGTTTTTTGCTTTTATAGGTTTTAACTATTTCGTTGGCTATTGGTTCTGGTTATTCTTGCTTGCTGTACATATGCTGACGAACTGGAGCACATTACGGCAAAAGCCTTTTGCGAAGGTAACCAGTCTGAGCCAGAATCTCGGCACCGAATTCAGCAAAAATCCTCTCCGATATGGACAAGAAAATCCATACATTGCATCCATGTCTGAAGAAACACACCCACTAAACAGGGGATGAGGTAGGCGTTGTTAACCGGGAAAACCCGCCTAATATGAAAGGGAAATCTATGGCTTATGACTACAGTGCCAGCCTCAACCCAGGAAAAGCTTTGATCTGGCGCATTGTTCATCGGGACAATATCCCATGGATACTGGACAATGGCCTGCACTGCGGCAACAGCCCGGTGCAGGCAGAAAACTGGATCAATATCGGCAACCCGGAGCTTATCGGCAAACGCGCTGGGCATCCAGTGCCTGCCGGGATGAGGGGAACTCTGCATGACTATGTGCCATTTTACTTTACCCCCTTCTCGCCGATGCTGATGAACATTAACAGTGGGCGTGGTGGCATTAAGCAACGCCCCAATGAAGAAATCGTCATTCTAGTCAGCGGTCTGCGGGACGTGGCGGCGCAAAACGTCCCCTTCGTGTTTACCGACAGTCACGCCTACTATAACTGGGTTAACTACTACACCAGTCTGGACGACCTGAACCAGATCGACTGGCCGATATTACAGGGGCGGGACTTCCGTCGCGATCCAGACGATCCCGCCAAGTTTGAACGCTATCAGGCTGAAGCATTGATCTGGCAACACTGTCCCATCACATTGCTGGGGGGGATGATTTGTTACAACGACATCGTCAGGTTACAATTAGAGCAATGGCTGTCGCAACGTAATCTAACAATGCCTGTTCACGCGCGGGCCGGGTGGTACTTCTCATGATCACATTTACACAAGGTAATTTACTGGATGCGCCAGTGGAAGCATTGGTGAATACGGTTAATACCGTCGGTGTCATGGGTAAAGGAATCGCGCTGATGTTCAAAGAGCGTTTTCCTGACAATATGAAAGCCTATGCTCTTGCTTGCAAACAACAGCAGGTAATGACTGGCAAAATGTTTATTACCGAAAATGGTGATCTCATAGGGCCGCGCTGGATTGTTAACTTCCCTACCAAACAGCACTGGCGCGCCGGCTCCCGCATGGAGTGGATTGAAGACGGTTTACAGGACCTGCGCCGTTTTTTGCTCGAAGAGAAAGTGCAGTCCATCGCTATTCCCCCACTGGGTGCGGGCAATGGCGGCCTGAACTGGCTGGATGTACGGGCGCTTATTGAATCTGCGTTGGGTGACCTTCAAGGTGTTGACATTCTGATATACGAGCCCACTGAAAAATACCAGAACGTCACCAAGAGTATCGGTGTAAAAAAACTCACTCCCGCCAGAGCGATGATCGCTGAATTGGTGCGCCGCTACTGGGTATTGGGTATGGAGTGCAGCCTGCTGGAAATTCAGAAGCTGGCATGGTTATTACAACGCGCCATTGAACAGCACCAGATGGAAGATGTACTAAAACTGCAGTTTGAGGCGCACTATTATGGCCCCTTTGCTCCCAACCTAAACCACCTACTTAATGCACTGGATGGCACCTATCTGAAAGCCGAGAAACGCATCCCAGACAGCCAGCCGCTGGACGTGATCTGGTTTAACGATCGGGAAAAAGAGCACGTCAACCTCTGGCTAAACAACGAGGCCAAAGAATGGTTACCGGCGCTTGAGCAGGTCAGCCAGTTGATTGACGGCTTTGAATCCCCGTTTGGTCTGGAGTTGTTGGCAACTGTTGACTGGTTGCTTACCCGAGGAGAGTGCCAGCCGACGCTGAATTCCGTTAAAGAGGGGCTGGGCCAGTGGCCGGCGGGGGAACGCTGGGCTAACCGTAAGATGCGACTTTTTGACGATAAGAACCTGCAACTTGCTATTAACCGTGTCATGGAGTTCCATGGCTAAAGATTTAAAGATAGCGCTTTTTGAGCACAGTCGGCCGAGCGAACTCACCACATAGCAGCGTCTGGCTATGACTGAGATCATGTGGTCGAGGAGAATCACCCCAATATTATGCAGTGCGCAGAGCATCTGAATTTCACGCTACGCTGTTTTCTTCGTTAATTTCTTCGCTACCAAATAGGCGAGTGGCAAACTTTAAATTTTCTGTATTCCTATTTCCCCCCAGCCAAGTCGATAAAACTACCTGTTACGTATGATGCCTCATCAGACAATAACCATGATATCGCTTGAGCCACCTCGTCAGGTTGACCACCGCGTTTCATCGGTAAACTCTCTTTTACTCGGTCAACTCTGGTTGCTTCACCGCCATCCGCGTGCATTTCGGTATAAATGAAACCGGGGCGAACGGCATTAACGCGAATACCTTGGGCTGCCACTTCCAAAGACAAACCAATGGTTAAGGTATCAATGGCCCCTTTTGAAGCGGCATAATCGACATATTCATGGGGGGAGCCTAGTCGGGCTGCCGCCGATGATACGTTAACAATGGCACCGCCTTGGCCACCATGACGCCACGCCATACGTTTAACCGCTTCGCGTGCGCAGATAAAACTGCCAGTGACATTCGTGGCGAATAGTGTTGCCAGCCGCTGGGCATCTAATTGTTCAATTGATGCCTGGGGCATCAATATTGCGGCATTATTCACTAACCCGGAAATGGGGCCAAATGCTTTATCAATTTGTAAAAATAGCTCGACCACCTGTTCTTCTTGGGAAATATCAGCCTGAACGGCAATGGCTTCCCCACCGAGATAGCGAATCCTTTCAATAACCTCTTGTGCGCAGGCTTCTCGCGTATGGTAGCCAATGCAAACTTTATGACCCTTACTGGCTAAGCATAGCGCTGTGGCTCGACCAATACCGCGATCGCCACCAGTGATCAAAGTGATTCTATTTTTCATACATTAACTTCCATTTGAAAATCTATTTTTGGCTTGGGTGTTTATCACCCAAGCAACTTAATAGTTAAGATACCGGATAGGCTTTGAACCCCAATAATTTTGAAATAGCATAACTATTCGATTTTACTACTTGAATTAATTCAGTAATAGCCGTCCGGCCCATACGGGCACTTGGCCCGGATAATGCAATCCCGGCAATACATTGGCCATGGTTATTGAAAATCGGTGCAGCAACCGCCAACACCCCATGCTCATGAATACCATCGTTAATTGCCAAACCGTCCTGGCGGATTGTGGCGAGTTGTTCAGCGGTAATTTCAGTATATTCGGCGAGAATTGCTTGCCTGATGGGATAAGGCTGCCAAGCCAGAAACACATAACCGATGGCCCCCTGCGTCATGGGCAGAATCTCTCCTGTTTCGACAGTCCGGCGTAAAGCTTGCCAGCTCTGCACACTTTCAATGCATACTCGCATATTATTATGAGCAGGAATATACAGACTGGCGGTCTCATCAAACATGTCTCGCATGTTTTCCAAGAAGGGATAAACGATTTGGCGCAGATCCTTTCTTGAGTTTTGTAACTCCATCAACTTGCTGATTTGGAATCCTAGTGTATATTTTTTATCTGAGTCTTTATAAAGAAAACCTTGAGCAACCAGGGTCATGAGCAAGCGTGATACGGTTGAGTCACTCAGCCCTGTTGCGTCACAAATTTCGGTTAATGAAAAAATCTGTTGTGTTGGATTAAATAAAGACAATATTTGCAATCCACGCTCAAGTGCTCTAACCGATAATTCTTTCACAGTAAAACCCCATCATTTTTTAATAATCAGCTTATTTTCCCATGCAGTGGAAGTTGAAATCCCGCACAGTGGGAAAATGACATCTGTGCTATTTTAATGAATTAAAAATAACTTTTCTATTTAAATAAAATAATTAAGATGGAGTACATTATCGTGGTCATTTCTTAAAATTTCACTAGGAGGAAAAATGATAGAAGCTATCATCAGAAAGGGGGCATACTTCGACTCGGTAAAACTTATGCTGGTTACCCAGCAGGTAAAGAGCATGCCGGGGATCATTGAGGCGGGTGTGGTGATGGGCACCGATCTTAATAAGGACATTTTAGCGCGGGTGAATTTACTGAGTGAAACCGCGCGAGCCTGCTCGCCAGCAGATTTGATTATTGCCATCAATGCAGAAGATCAGAATGCATTTGATGCGGTCATTGCAAAACTTGACGGATTTTTAAACGCCAGTACCTCATCCGGCGACAGTGTGGCCTATAAACCTAAAACCTTGGTAGGCGCAATCACTGCTCAACCCACATCTAATTTGGTCATCATCTCTACACCAGGCAATTTTGCCAAAGTTGAAGCACGCAAGGCGCTGAATGCTGGCCTGCATGTCATGCTATTCAGTGACAACATGCCACTTGCCGACGAAAAAGAACTGAAAGAATTGGCGCAAAGTAAAAACCTGTTGGTGATGGGGCCTGACTGCGGAACATCGATCATTAATGGTGCTGCACTCTGTTTTGCCAATCAGGTTCGTCGCGGAAACATCGGCATTGTGGGGGCCAGTGGTACCGGTATGCAGGAGATCAGCACCCTGATTCATAAGCAAGGGGCGGGTATCTCTCATGCAATAGGCACCGGTGGGCGCGATCTGGTTGCAGAGATTGGCGGGATTACCATGCTGCAGGGGATCCAGGCACTTAATGAGGATGAGAGTACAGAAATCATCGTTCTCGTTTCTAAACCGCCAGCAGTCGAAGTGGTCGACAAAATTCTCTCTTATTTGCAGAAAAACGTCAGTAAACCTGTGGTCATCAATTTCCTCGGGGGGAAACCAGCGGAAAGCCATCCTGGTCGTTTAGAGTATGTCGCAACATTGGAAGAAGCCGCGCTAAAAGCCGTGCAGTTGGCCAAAAAAACCACGCTTTCACCACTGATGACGGCAGATGAAATCGACTCGTTAGTCTCTGGCTTAAAGTCGAAAATAGGTTCTAACGGTAAATACCTTCGTGGCTTGTTCTGTGGTGGCACGCTTAACTATGAGGCGATTATCGCATTGGAGGAGCCTCTGGGGGGCGTTTACTCTAACAGCCCTCTCGATAAAAAATTGAAGTTGCAAGATCCCTATAAGTTAACGGGAAATGCCTGTATTGACCTGGGGGATGATGTGTTTACTCAGGGTCGAGCACACCCAATGATTGATCCGACTTTGCGTTCGCAAATGCTGGCAGAACAAATCAACCAAGATGACGTCGGCGTTATTCTTTTTGATGTTGTATTGGGCTACGGAGCACATGACGCACCAGCAAATGATGTGGTCGATATCCTAAAACGTCATGCAGATAAGTTAGCGAACAAAGTATTGGTTGCATCTATCTGTGGAACGGATGAAGACCCACAAAATTATGAGCAAACCAAGGCGGCACTTGAGAATGCGGGGGTGATTATTGCGCCAAGCAACCGTTGTGCAGCGCTGATTGCAGGGAAACTTCTTGCTTAGCTCGAGACCCAGGTAACTTTATAACTTTATAAGTCTATACCTCTATAACTCGATACTTCTATAACAATAAGCGTCTTTGGATGAGGGAAACCCAATGCTAAAAAACAATATTTTGACTACTGATCTTCAGGTTGTGAACGTCGGTCTCGAGCAATTTTATACGGATTTGCAAAGGCAGAGCATCACCGCGTTACAAGTTGAATGGAGTCCACCTGCGCACGGGGACGAAACGGTTCTGGCCGCGCTAAATACCCTCTACGGTGTAGACAGTGAGCAACGAAATGCCGCTAATGCTGAAGTGCTGCGCCGTATGCAGGATTCTGAGGTGTTCCTCGAAGGTATGGGGCTGGCCGGCGAAGTGATCCCGGGAATGGCACCTAATATGATCTTGCACGCAGGCCCACCCATTGAATGGAATCGCATGTGTGGCACGATGCAAGGTGCCATTATCGGCGCTCTGCTGTTTGAAGGCCTGGCCAAAAATGAAGATGAGGCGAAAAAATTAGCTGCCAGTAGCGATATTATTTATTCACCGAATCATGACCACCACACCGTAGGGCCGATGGGGGGCATTATCTCCGCCCACATGCCGGTCTTTATTATGCACAATCGGACATTTGGTAATTATTCTTATTCAAATGTTAACGAAGGCCCAGGTAAAGCGTTGCGCTTTGGCTCCTATGGTCCTGAGGTGATTGAACGTTTGCATTGGATGACAGACTCGCTTTACCCGATCCTGAAGCAAGCTATCGAGTTCTCTCCTGGGATTGACTGGAAAAACATCGTTACCCAAGCCTTACAAATGGGGGATGACAACCACAATCGTCATAAAGCTTCTACCTCGTTGTTTGTGCGTGAATTAGCGAAATACATTGCGCAAATTGATGCAGATAAAGCGGCGATCCACAGAGTTTTTGAACACATTGAAAAGATCGATATGTTCAACGTCAATATCACCATGGCAATGTGCAAAGCGATGAGTGATGCCGCACTCGGTGTCGAGGGGAGCACGATCGTTACTGTGATGGCACGTAATGGTATCGATTTTGGTATCAGGCTAAGTAGTACCGGCAACCAGTGGTTTACTGCCCCCGCCAACGTTCCCGAAGGGCTGTATTTCACCGGTTATAGCAGTGCTGATGCCTGTGCCGATATTGGTGATAGTGCCATTACCGAAACTTTCGGTATGGGGGGCTTTGCTTTGGCCTGTGCACCTGCAATGGTTCAGTTTATTGGTGGCACCTATGATGATGGGGTAAAAATCACCAATAGCATGTATGAGATCACCGCCACCGAAAACAAGAACTTCAAAATCCCAACAATGGGCTTTAAAGGGACACCCACCGGTATTGATATTATTAAAGTGCTGGAAGCCAATATGACGCCAGTGATCACCACTGGAATATCGCACCGGGATCCTGGTGTGGGTCAAATAGGTGCGGGCATCGTTAATGCACCTATGGAGTGCTTCACCAAAGCGGCCATTTATCTCGCGGCTGATAAGTGAGTCAGGAGAGTACCATGCGAATGTTGTTGAACTGGAAGTTACACCTTTTTGCCGCAATCATTATTTTTATTGCTGAGCTGATTGGTGTGCGTAAGATTAGCATTTTAGTTTTTATGCCAATTTTGTACGCAATTATTATTGGTGGCTTTATTAGCTATCCGAAATTTAAAATTCTGTCCATAAAGGATATGGATGATGCCAGCAGCATCTTCCCCATCGCGCTAAGTCTGCTTTTGGTCAAGATTGGGCTTGGGGTAGGGCCGAACTTGTCCATGCTGATGGAGTCTGGGGGAACGCTGTTTTTCCAAACTATTGGTCACTTCCTGGGGATCGTTCTTCTGGCTTTACCGGTCGCTATGTTATTGGGGCTAGGGCGGGAATCTATAGGTGGAAGCTATTCGCTAGGCAGGGAAATCCACGTCGCGATTATTGCTGAGAAATATGGCTTGAACTCCGCAGAAGGGCGTGGCGTTATGGGGGTATTTATCTGCGGAACCATGTTGGGGGCCATGTTCTGTGGCATCTTCATGAGTGTCTTTGTCAAGATGGATATATTCCACCCATTCGCTTTGGCACTAGGGGCGGGTACCGGCTCTATCAGCATGTCTGCGGCAATGATGTCTGTCATTCTGGATACATACCCTCAGTATTCGAAACAAATCGAAATGTATACCGGTGCATCCAATATTCTGGTCAACGTGCTTAACGTCTATGCGGCACTGTTTGTCACGCTTCCTCTGGCCCGCGTCATGTACAAGTTTTTAGATAAGTTTAGACCCTCATCAAAAAACGCAGAAGACATGGCTGAAAGCATAGAAGGTGAAAAATGAAATCATTTGCTTGGGACAAGCTGGCAACCATGAGTGCCGTCCTTATCATTACCGCCATCTTAACGGTTATTGGTAATGTTACCGCTGGCAAGGCCGCGATAGGTCCTTCGGTGGCGGGTATTGTGGTGATTTATGCGATCGCGGTTTTTGCCCTGTTCGTGTGTCACTTGCCAGGGTTCAATAAGTTACCGGTGGTTTTTTGGGTCTGTATCATTGCTGTACTGTTTTCTGCACCGTTCTTTCCTGGTAATGAGTTTATTACACGGACGACGAGTGCGATCTCATTCGTACAAATGGGCCCGCCGACACTGGCTTACGCTGGTTTGGCATTAGGTAAAGATTTGGACCTCTTTAAAAAGTTGTCATGGCGCATCGTTGTTGTATCCTTTGCGGTTTTCTTGGGAACCTTTTTGTTAGGTGCAGTCTTTGCCCAGATTGGTTTAAAAGTAGAAGGTATAATTTGAGGATCGGCTCTTTAATGAGCGCAGTGGTGATTCTCTGATGTTGATTTTTATATACCCGTCGTCAATCAAACGGTAGCTTGAATGGGGGCGGGTATATTTATCAAGGAAGTAACCATGGAGCGTACGCAGGAGCAGCAACTGACCATTTTCAAAGATCGTGGATATAGCGATGACCTGTTACCAAAAGGGGAAAAGCAACGTAATTGGCGGGCCTTTAACTATTTTGCCTTGTGGATGGGGGCAATTCATAATGTGCCAAACTATATTGCGGTAGGCGGCTTTTTGATGTTAGGGCTATCAACAGTATCAGTGATGATGGCTATCTCTTTTAGTGCACTGTTTATTGCGTTTGTCATGATCATGAATGGTGCTGCTGGCTCTAAGTATGGTATCCCTGGCGTGATGTTGTTACGTGCCTGTTATGGTGTACGTGGCGCATTAGTACCTGGAGTATTGCGTGGCTGTATCGCTGCTATTATGTGGTTTGGTTTGCAGAACTATGCTGGATCTTTAGCCTTACTTATCTTGATTGCCAAGATCTGGCCTGGCTTTTTGCAGATAGGAAACGGTACTGTTTGGCTAGGTATATCGATTCCTGGTTTGATCTGCTTCCTTATTTTCTGGCTGTTGAATACGTTGCTTGGCTTTGGCGGGGGTAATGCGCTAAAAAAATTCACCACCCTACTTAACCCCTGTGTTTATATCGTTTTTGGTAGCATGGCGGTGTGGGCAGCTTCACTGGCTGGCATTGATAATATTATTCATTATGCCCCCCAGCATGTTGAGCAAAGTGGTAGTAGCATCTTTCTTTTCTTTGTGATCATCAATGCTATCTTGGGGGTGTGGGCCGCACCGGCAATCACTGCTGCCGATTTTACGCAAAATGCGGTCAGCTTCAAACAGCAGGCAATCGGCCAGGCTGCGAGCTATTTTGTGGGTTACACACTGTTCGCTATTTTAAGCGTGATAATATTGGTCGGTGCCACTATTCATTATGGTGTCAATACTTGGAATGTGATGGATATCATTCAAAAATGGGATAGCACGTTTGCTACACTGTTTGCTGGGCTGGTTATATTGATGACCACAGTCTCCATCAATGCGGCCTGTAATCTGATTCCAGCGGGTTATCAGATAGCCGCCTTAGCGCCTCGGCATCTTAATTACAAAAATGGTATCGTGATTGCCAGTATTATCAGTGTCATTATTTGCCCTTGGAAGTTAATGGAGAGTCAGGATAGCATCTATTTCTTTCTAGACATTATTGGCGGGATGTTAGGCCCGGTGGTGGGGGTTATGCTCGCGCATTATTTTATTGTGATGCAGGGTAGGATTGATTTAAACACCCTTTATTCTAGCCCGGGTGAGACTGGCGAATATAACAATGGCATTAATTCCAAAGCATTTTATGCAACAATTATTGCGATTGTTATCTCTTTAGGGAGTAAGTTTGTTCCTTACTTTGAAACCTTATCTCGCTTATCTTGGTTTTTTGGGGTTATCTCTGCTGTTATGATTTATTTGTTCATGCAAAGCAGAAGTAAAAAAGGTTCTCTGGGTCAGGCTGCAAACAGCTGATCGTTTTTATTATTAATTTTTTGCACCTTGGTTTCAGTTTAGAAACCATTAATAACTATTTATTGTAATAGTGAATAGCCTATTCCCGTAATGGGATTTAAATAAATATCGTAACTCGAAACGTGGTTAATCGCGTTTCCTTTAATGGATTAAATAAATGAAAGAACTTGTTGTGGTTGCCATTGGTGGCAACAGTATCATTAAAGACAATGCCAGCCAGTCGATTGAACATCAGACCGAAGCAGTAAAAACAGTCGCTCACTCGGTGCTGGAGATGCTGGCATCGGATTATAATATTGTGCTGACTCATGGCAATGGTCCTCAGGTTGGGTTGGATTTACGTCGTTCAGAGATTGCACACGAACAAGAAGGGTTACCGCTGACCCCTCTGGCCAATTGTGTGGCAGATACCCAAGGGGGGATCGGTTATCTTATTCAGCAGGCACTGAATAACCGCTTGGCATTGCGTGGCGAACAGCAGGCAGTGACCGTGATTACCCAGGTTGAAGTCGACCGCAATGACCCCGGCTTCACCCATCCAACCAAGCCGATTGGTGCTTTTTTCAGTGCGGAGCAGCGTGATAGATTATTGCAGCAGCATCCCACCTGGCATTTTATCGAAGACTCTGGGCGCGGTTATCGCCGAGTCGTCGCGTCTCCTGAACCAAAGCGTATTTTAGAATCCGGTGCAATTAATGCATTGATTAACCAAGGCTTTGTGGTTATTGCAGCCGGTGGCGGTGGGATCCCGGTGATACGTGACCAGCAAGGTGATTATCAAAGCATTGACGCAGTTATTGATAAAGATTTATCCACTGCGCTACTGGCTCAAGAGATCGGTGCTGATGTGTTGGTCATTACCACGGGGGTAGAGAAAGTCTGTATCCACTTTGGCAAACCTGAACAGCGAGCGCTAAACAAGGTCAGTGTGGCAGAAATGACTCGCTATCAGGAAGAAGGGCACTTTCCTGCGGGGAGTATGTTGCCGAAAATTATCGCCAGTTTGGATTTTTTACGCCATGGTGGGAAACGCGTCATAATCACTTCGCCGGACTGTCTGCCTGCGGCGCTGCGCGGTGAAACCGGTACCCATATCGTTAACCAGTAAGAAACCCGTAGCGGCTGTAAGTTGCTCACCGCAAGCAGCGGCAATCAATTATTATCGGGCAACGGGCCTGCATCGCAGGCCCAATTTTTGGCTAGTGGAAAATAACAAATGTTGTGGTGAGTAGATTGAATAGTATTGCTACGCTCTTGCCACACGCGTAGATGCGTCACCCAAGGTCAGGGGGTTTCAGTTGTGCCGGTGACCAAGGTGGTGACCTCTTGGCTATCCCAAATAAACTGGCCTTGATAGACTGAGCCTGCAGTATGAATAGAGTTAAGGGATTCAGTGAGTTGTAGCTGACAACGCCCTTGTAGCGGTGCAAATTCGATCATTCTGGCGGCATGGCAATCAAAGAATTTATTCACTTGCGGATAGAGTGCCTTATACAAGCTCTCTTTCAGCGAAAATATCAGTGTCAGCGCCAGACTAAAAGGCATGCCACTGTGTGCCAGCAGCTGGTTTTCCTGCTCATTAATAATCATTTCTCGCAGATTCGCCGCCACGTCAGCTTTCATAATCAGCTCAGTATCAATCCCTAAGAATCCATTATCCTGAGCCTGAGAAGTGACAACAATCGCTGAACGGTGATGGTGTGAAATCGAACCAATAACCTGAGCTGGCCAGATCGGGGCACGATCTTCCCCTTGGCGTAACTCAAAGCCGTGGATACCGAGAGCGTCCAGTTGTTGCTGGGCACAATATCGCCCAGCCAAATATTCCGCCTTACGCTTGATGATTGCCTGGCGGAATTGTTCAGGCAACGGAATGTTCCATTGGTTGAACAAGGTATCGTGATAATAGCGGGGGTCGAATCTGATTTGATGAAACCTGACGCTGGGCCGATCACTTAGGTAGCCTTGAACTTCCGCCGTAATAAAACCCGCTGAGTGACTGAGGTTCAAACTAGCTGTGTGGGTTAAGGTAAACATAAAAGCGTTCCAACCAACGATAGCGGCAATATGCCTCTGCCATCTTTTAATAAGAGAGAGCTAAGAGCAACTTTATCCGGGCAGCCTCGCCGCACTTACCACCTGATGGCTATCCAACGTGGGGCTAAAACCAGGCCTCACGGCCTCTGTTCAGAAGACTTACACCACAGCATCAGTCAGCGTGTTTAGCTGTTGCACTATACCGACATGATAACACTGTGACAAAAAAGTAAAACAGACGGTCGATGGGAAATTGTTGGCAATTCAATAAGTAGAAAGCAAGATGCTGGATAGTAAAAAAAGATCTTGCGCAATTTTTGCTATCCGGCCCATAGCCCGTGTTGATGGTTGGGCGTAATATGCTGATACCTTGGCTATTTTAAGTTATAGAGAACAGTCATTGCTGGCACTGCTGCTTATACTTTGCAAAGCGAAGCACCAGGGATAAGTGAATGATATGCAGGTGGAGTGCGCTCTTCTATGCCGCTGAGGGAGTTTTTCAAGGAAATGCTTTTTTACTAATAACAATGAGGACGGTTATGTATAAAGTGACGATGTTGGCAGTATTGCTTGCTGGGGCGCTCAATGCGCAGGCAGCTATGGTTTATACCGGGGACAAAATTGATGGTCATCCGGTGATCAGCAAGTTGGATGTCGATGACCTACAGGCAGGTAAGGTTTATCGTTTTATGTTCCAAGGAGCGAGTAACGGCATTGGCCAGCATTGGTATGTGCCAGTCTTGGTGGCGAAAGGGGCGAAGCCGGGTCCTAAACTGGGTCTGCAAGCGGCGGTGCATGGTGATGAACTGAATGGTATCCGAGTCATACAGCAGGTGTTTGAACAGTTAAACCCGGCAGAACTGAAAGGGACGGTTGTTGGGGCGGTGGGTGCCAACCCAACGGGTATGCTGGCGAATAATCGTAATTGGCAGGTACCAACGGATGGCGGTTATACGGTTGATTTTAACCGCATCTGGCCGGGTAAAGAGAAAGGTAACCCAGCTGAACAGCAAGCTTGGCTGTTGTGGAATAATTTGTGGGCCGGCAATACCAATCTATTTGTCGATATGCATACTCAGAGCACCGGTACCGAATATCCCCTGTTTATCTATGCCGATTACCGTAACCCGCAAGTGAAGAAAATGGCTGAGCTGTTCCCGGCGGATCAAATTAAAGCCGATCCCGGTGAAAAAGGCACGGTAGAAACCACGTTTGTCGAACAGAAAATTCCTGCTATTACCCTCGAAATTGGCAAGCCAAAACTTTATCAGCCAGAGCTTATTGCACGCAGTCTTACTGGGGTGCGTAACCTGATGGTTGATCAAGGGATGACTCTAGGCAAATTAGGGGCAACCGCGAAAGAGCAAAAAACCTATATCGGCAATGAGATGACTTCAATTAAAGCTGAGATGGGTGGGTTTGCTGAAGTTCTGGTGAAAGTCGGGGATTCCGTGGTTAAAGGGCAGAAAGTTGCGGTACAACGTAATGCTTTTGGCGATATTCTTCGTGAATATACGGCAACCCAAACTGGCAAGGTATTGGCCATTGGCAATGATCCGCTGCGTGAGTCTGGTGCTTTGTTGGTGCGTATCCTGTTTACTAACCCCGATGCCAAGTGTGCAGACGGTTGTTAATAACTGATTGATAGCGCACAGGTTTAAAACAACTGAACCTCATCCCTGAGGTTCAGTTATCGCGACACTTCGTTAGCCAGCCGCCGCCTCCCGTAGGCGCTGCTTGATTTTGCTGTACTCCTGCTGAACAAAATATTCCGCTTGCTCCTGATCCTTGATCGTTTCGATCTGCACCGCACAATATTTATATTCCGGTGTTTTGGTAATCGGGCTCAGGTTTTCTGCCACCAGTTCGTTACAGGCACCAATCCACCATTGGTAGGTCATATAAATGGCCCCCCGGTTTGGACGGTCACTGACATTGGCACGGGTGATGACCTTACCTTGACGTGAGCGCACCCACACCAGTGCCTGATCTTCAACCCCCAGGCGTGCGGCGTCTTCAGTGTTGATCTGCGCGTATCCTGGTTCATCAGCCAATGCCACCAGTGCCTTACAGTTACCGGTCATCGAACGGCAAGAGTAATGGCCCACCTCACGCACGGTAGAGAGCACCAATGGGTACTCGTCACTGACCTGATCGATGGGGGGGGCCCAGTCACAGGTAAAGAACTCGGCTTTGCCACTGGGGCGTGAGAATTTCCCTCCCTGATACAGGTAAGAGGTTCCCGGATGTTCCAAGGTAGGGCAAGGCCATTGAATGTAGCCTAAGTCCCCCATTTTCTCGTAGGTGGCACCGTAATAGATTGGGCACAGTTCACGCAGCTCGTCCCAGATTTCCTGCGTGTCGTTGTAGTGCATGGGGTAACCCATAGCGGTAGACATCAGGCTGATAATCTGCCAGTCGGTCTTCACATCACCTACGGGTTCAACGGCTTTATAGAAGCGCTGGAAGCCACGGTCTGCAGCGGTATACACCCCTTCATGTTCCCCCCAGGAGGTTGCTGGGAAGATAACATCCGCAATGGATGCGGTTTTGGTCATAAAGATATCTTGCACGATCAACAGTTCCAGTTTTTCAAAGGTTCTGCGGATAGTGGCAAGATCAGGCTCGGTCTGTAGTGGGTCTTCCCCCATAATGTAGTGGGCTTTGAGTTTGCCATGGTCAATATTGTGTGGCACTTCACTCAGGGCATAGCCAATTTCGGCAGGCATGGCGGCGATACCCCAGGCCTTGGCGAATCTTTCCCGCGCTTGTGCATCAGTGACCTGGGCATAACCCGGCAGGGTATTGGGCAATGCCCCCATATCACAGGCACCTTGCACGTTATTCTGCCCACGTACCGGGTTGACCCCCACATTGGGTTTACCCAGATTACCCGTCAGCATCGCCAGGCTGGTAAGTGACCGCACGGTTTCCACACCCTGATAGAACTGCGTGACACCCATGCCCCACAAAATGGTTGCCGTAGGTGAGGTGGCATACATCCGCGCAGTATCACGGATCTGCTGGGCGCTAAGCCCGGTAGTTTTCTCAACCGACTCTGGCGGGTACTTGGCGACGATAGCGCGATACTCATCAAACTGTTCGGTATGATTTTCAACAAATGACTGATCGTACAGATTCTCCTCAATGATCACATAGGCGAGGGCATTGAGCAGGGCAATATTGGAGCCGTTTTTCAGCGGCAAATGGATATCTGCAATACGCGCCGTTTCAATATAGCGTGGATCGCAAACAATAATTTTTGCCCCTTTATCTTTCGCCTTAAGAATACGGCGAGCGACAATAGGGTGAGAGTCTGCGGCGTTATAGCCGAAGACAAAAATACATTGTGTGTCCTCAATCTCAACGATTGAGTTACTCATGGCGCCGTTACCGACCGAACGCTGCAGACCTGCAACCGAAGGGCCGTGTCAGACACGCGCGCAACAGTCGATATTGTTAGTACCGACCGTAGCGCGCGCAAATTTTTGCATGATGTAGTTGGCTTCGTTACCTGGTCCACGTGAAGAGCCGGTGGTCATAATGGCATCAGGGCCGTACTTTTCTTTGACGGCGAGCAAACGTGAACTGGCGAACTCAATAGCCTCTTCCCAAGAAACCGACTCCAATTTTCCGCCACGTTGCCGACGGATCATCGGCGTTTTCAGGCGCGGAGTCAGGATCTTGGTATCGTGAACGAAGTCCCAGCCGTAATATCCTTTTAGGCATAACTCGCCCTGATTGGTCACACCATTTGCGCCTTCGGCTTTGATGATTCTGCCGTTGTCTACTACCAGATTGATTTTGCAACCTGAGGCGCAATAAGGGCAGACCGTGATGACTTTCTTCATCTACAGCACTCCTTTTTTATTGCC
Organism: Serratia sp. HNCC26DJ244; assembly: GCF_057180565.1. Lineage (NCBI taxonomy): Bacteria > Pseudomonadati > Pseudomonadota > Gammaproteobacteria > Enterobacterales > Yersiniaceae > Serratia > Serratia sp. HNCC26DJ244. The sequence continues at coordinate 75,885 of NZ_JBXUGO010000012.1, forward strand.
ATTGGGAAGTACAGTATTCGCCTTCCCGACCCATCACTACGGCGGAGAAACCGCCAGTGATAAAAAAATCTTCACACTTATTTAGCATAATCAGCACCTGCATAATTTGATATGGATTGGTCTCTGGGCTGAATTTTGGCTAAAACTCACTCAAAGTAACTCAAAACTGTCAACGTTACCCGACGCGGATAACTGGCGATAAACCTGTTGGACTGCTTGCGATACCTTTTCGGTGATTGGAAAATAAAACGCCACAACATCCGGTTGAATACCAAGAAAAATCACTTCTTCAACAACCGACTTGCTGGTGGTAAATGGCTATTGGCAGCAACGGCAATTCACCAAGGTAAACGTAGCGCGTGTATAGAGGTCGGCCTTCTGCATCACCGCCATTTCAAACTCTTCGCTCAGCGTCTGGTGCTTAAGCGCACGACCTTGTTGTCGCGTATGAAGAAATGGGGGATCTCGGTGAATTAATAATAGAGTGGCAAATTTCGGTCGCCTTACGTTTTCCATCTTATGGATTTATGCTGCCTGCGACCGAATCAGGGGCCAAAGGCGTGGCCCCTATTATCAGGTTTAGGTCCTCAGGTTTAGCTTACAGTTTGGCTATCTCCACCAGATTGGTATGTTGTGGATTACCCTTGGCCAGCGGCGAAGGGCGCTGATTGGTCAGGATATTCACACTGCCTCCGTGATCGACCTTGTCGCCAAACATATCCGCTGTCAGCCAGGCTCCTTGGCCCATGGCGGTGACGCCGGGCATGATCCTGGGTGTGACCTTCGCTTGTATCTGCGTTTCTCCCCGGTCATTAAACACCCTGACGCGTTCGCCATGTTTGATACCGCGCGCTTTAGCATCAATGGGGTTGATCCAGACTTCTTGCGGGCAGGATTGTTGCAATACATCGATATTGCCATAGCTGGAGTGGGTTCTGGCCTTGTAATGGTAGCCAAAGAGTTGTAGCGGGTATTTGCTACGTATAGGGTCTTGCCAACTTTCGAAACCGGCTGCATATACCGGCAAGGGATGGATCACATCCTCTTTCGCCAGTTCCCAGGTGGCGGCAATTTCCGCCAGCCGTTCGGAGTAAATCTCAATCTTGCCAGACGGTGTTTTCAGTGGGTTTGCCTGTGGATTTTCCCGGAACTCTTTAAAGGCCACAATATGTCCTTCCGGTGCTTTACGCTTATAGATACCGACCGTTTTCATCTCTTGATAAGTGGGCATTTCTGGATTGCGTTCACGGGTTTTCTCACACAGATACTCGATCCACTGTTGCTGGCTGCGCCCTTCGGTGAAGAGGGACTCGGGCTCTTTACCCAGTCGTTTAGCCACTTCGGAAAGAATTTCGTAAATAGGGCGGCGTTCAAACTTAGGTGAGGTGGCGGGCTGACCCAGGATCACATAGCCCATATTGCCGGCAGACTCATGAGAGATCAGGTCTTCCTGTTCGGTAGGCATTAAGTCCGGTAGCAAAATATCGCAATACTTGGCGGAAGAGGTCATAAAATGCTCAATGCCGACAATCATCTCGCATTTGCTGTCGTCCTGCAGGATCTGGTGGGTGCGGCTGATATCACCATGCTGATTGATCAGGGTATTACTGGCATAACACCAGATAAATTTGATCGGCACATCCAGTTTATCTTTGCCACGGATACCATCACGCTTGGCGGTCATCTCCGGGCCACGAATAATCGCATCGGTCCAGGTATAGACAGAGATTTTGGTTTTTACCGGGTTGGTGAGCATGTCGAACCATTCCACACCAAGATCAAACGTGCCTTCACGGCAGCCAGTATTACCGCCGTTAATCCCTATGTTACCGGTTAAAATCGGCAGCATAGCAATTGCCCGGGCGGTTTGCTCCCCGTTGGCGTGGCGCTGTGGTCCCCAACCCTGGCAGATATAAGCCGGTTTGGTCATGCCGATTTCACGGGCCAATTTGATGATGTCCGTGGCAGGAATACCGGTGATCTGCGCTGCCCATTCGGGGGTTTTGGCGGTGCCATCTTCACCTTGGCCAACAATATAGGCTTTGTAGTGGCCATTCTTGGGGGCGCTGGCAGGCAGCGTTTTTTCATCATAGCCGATGCAATAGTTATCCAGAAATGCTTGGTCCACCAGGTTTTCGGTAATCAGCACATAGGCCATACCCGCCACCAAGGCCGCATCAGTACCCGGGCGGATTGGCACCCATTGGTCTTCACGGCCAGCGGCGGTATCGGTATAACGTGGGTCGATCACAATCATCTTGGCGTTGGAGATGGCTCGGGCCTGTTCCAGATAATAGGTTACGCCAGCACCACTCATGCGGGTTTCAGCCGGGTTATTGCCGAACAAAACCACCAGTTTGCTATTGGCGATATCATCCGGGCTATTACCCTCTTGCGCGCCGTACAAATAAGGCATGGCAGCGGTGATTTGCGCGGTGCTGTAACTGCCGTAACGGCTGAGGAAGCCACCACAGGAATTCATCAGGCGGTAGGGCACATTGGAGTTGGTGATATTGCCACCATCGACCCCGGTGCCATACAACACATGTACCGCCTCATTACCGTATTGCGCCAAGGTTTGCTTCAGTTTGCCGCTGATGGTATCCAGCGCTTCATCCCAACTGATAGGTTTAAATTTACCTTCACCCCGTTTGCCGACGCGTTTCATCGGGTATTTCAATCGGTCCGGGTGGTTCATCCGGCGGCGAATAGAGCGCCCACGCAAGCAGGCACGTAATTGATGATCGCCATATTCATCGTTACCGGTGTTGTCGCTTTCAACCCAGTAGACTTCATCATCGCGTACATGCAAGCGTAGTGCGCAGCGGCTACCGCAGTTAACGGTGCAAGAGCTCCAGACCACTTTATCTTGCGGAGCCGTGGCATTGGCGGTGGATTCGGCCGCCACCGTTTTACGGAAAGGTAACACCATGCCTGAGGTGGCGGCGAGCAAACAGCCAGTGGCACTGCCTGCTTTAATTAACTGACGGCGGGTAACGGTGTGATGTAACAAGTCTGGGACTTTGTTCTCGTTCATATTGGTTATCCCTGCGGTAATTATCTTATTTTTGAAGGGGACTTATTTTTCTAGTAACAGATTTTTCTAATAACAGATTTTGTTAATAACAGACTCTAACTCGAAGCTACTGACAAATTGTTGACCCAAACGAGCATTAGATAAAAAACCGGTTATTCCGCGCTGGAAATCAGTTTGGTCAACAGCGGTAATCCGGTGATAGGCATAGTGAGTGATAAGCAAGCTAAATATTTTTTGCTGAAGCGATCTTACTCATGTTACGGAAATATTAATTTTTACCGCACTAAAGGTTGATAAAGATCAACCTGCCCCCGGCAGTAAACGACCAAAAATTGTCCACCTGCTTATACCCAGATTGATTCAGGTTGCAACCAACATCCCGGTAGCGTGAATACCGGCGGGTATAGGGATTTTTGTGGTATTGCAGTTATTGACAGGGGATAGACAATGACCAGGGAAAACGAAACATTTTTCCGTAATGGCGTGAATCGCCGTGACTTTATGAAACTGTGTGCGGCGCTCGCTGCCACCATGGGGCTAAGTAGCAAAGCCGCCGCCGAAATTGCCCACTCGGTATCCTCACCGCAACGACCGCCCGTTATCTGGATTGGCGCCCAGGAGTGCACGGGATGTACTGAATCATTATTACGTGCCACTCACCCAACCATTGAAAACCTGTTGCTGGATGTTGTTTCAATGGAATATCACGAAGTCCTGTCAGCAGCGTTTGGCGAACAGGCGGAAGAAAACAAACACCGAGCCATTGAACAGTATCAGGGCAAATATGTGCTGGTGGTTGATGGCTCAATCCCGATTAAGGACGGGGGAATTTACTGCATGGTGGCCGGCAAACCGATTGTCGAGCATATCAAGCAGGCGGCGGAACATGCTGCGGCGATTATTGCCATTGGTTCCTGCGCGGCTTGGGGAGGCGTCCCTTCTACTGGGGGGAACCCCACGGGAGCGGTTAGCTTGCAGGAGGTATTACCCGGTAAAACGGTGATCAATATCCCCGGCTGCCCACCTAACCCGCATAATTTCCTGGCGACAGTGGCACATATTATTACCTTTCGACGACCTCCGGCGCTGGATGCCAAAAATCGGCCCGAGTTTGCCTATGGCCGCTTGATCCACGAGAACTGCGAACGCCGCCCACACTTTGATGCTGGGCGCTTTGCCAAACAATTTGGTGATGAGGGTCACCGACAGGGCTGGTGCTTATTCCATCTCGGCTGTAAAGGGCCAGAAACTTACGGTAACTGTTCGACGCTGGAGTTTTGCGACATTGGCGGCGGTATTTGGCCGGTCGGCATTGGTCACCCCTGCTATGGCTGTAACGAGCAGGGGGTGGGCTTTACCAAAGGAATTGCGCAGTTGGCCAATGTGAAAAATCCAACGCCACGCAATGCTAAACCCGCGGTACTGGCCAGAGAGGGCGGGCATGTCAGCCCTACCGCCGTTGGGTTGTTAGGGGGCGTCGTCGGTTTGGCTGCTGGAGTGAGCCTGATGACAGTGAGAGAACTGGGGCGGCAACAGAAGGCGCAGCGTAAAGACGATGAGCCGCCGCGCAAGGAGTAAATAGTGAACCGACGTCACTTTTTAAAACTGGCCTCAGGCGGTGCGATGCTGGCAGGCGTTGTGCCTCGCGTACAGGCAGGGGCGGAAAATAAGGCCCCAATCCCCAATGCATTAGGGATGTTGTATGACTCAACCTTATGCGTAGGGTGCCAGGCTTGTGTCAGCCAGTGTCAACGACTCAATCATAGCGATGAACCGCATGGTGAAACCTATGCCTATGCCGGTACCGCGGCAACCTGGTCGAATAACGATAAACTCAGCCCCTATACCAACAATATTATTCAGGTATGGACCAGTGGCGATGGGCAGCATAAAGATCAGGTAGACAATGGTTATGCCTATATCAAAAAACAGTGCATGCATTGTGTCGATCCCAACTGCGTTTCCGTCTGCCCGGTGCAGGCGTTACGGAAAGACCCAAAAACCGGCATTGTGCACTATAACCCCGATGTCTGCACCGGTTGCCGTTACTGCATGGTGGGCTGTCCATTCAATGTGCCGAAGTATGACTACGACAATCCGTTTGGTCAGATCCACAAGTGTGAACTGTGCAACCAGAAAGGGCTGGAACGGCTGGATAAGGGCGGCCTGCCGGGATGCGTTGAGGTCTGCCCAACCGGGGCGGTGATTTTTGGTACCCGTGAACAGCTGATGGCTGAGGCCAAGCAGCGTCTGGCCGCCACACCAGGAGAGAATTACCGCTTCCCACGGCAAACCTTACAGACTGGTGACAACTATGAGCGCCCATTGGCCCATTACCAGCCGCATCTGTATGGCGAACACGAAGGGGGAGGCACCCAAGTATTGGTACTGACCGGGGTGCCTTTCGAAAATCTGGGCCTGCCGCTACTGGATGATCTGGCTACCGGTGCGCGTTCTGAGCATGTACAGCACTCGTTATATAAAGGCATGGTGCTGCCGTTTGCCGCATTGGCAGGGATCACCTTCCTGGTTCAACGCAATACGCGTCATGAATCTCAGAAGAAGAAGGAGGATGAGCATGACGACGCATAAAATGCAGCCCCTTGGCGGGCGGTTGGTCAGTTGGCCGGTGATGTTGCTGGCACCTTTTGTGGTGCTGTGCCTGCTGTTGATCCTCAAACGTCTGGTGTTCGGGTTGGGAGCGGTATCTGACTTGAATGGCGGTTTTCCCTGGGGGATCTGGATCGCCTTTGATCTGTTGGTGGGGACCGGGTTGGCCTGTGGCGGTTGGGCTTTAGCCTGGGCGGTGTATGTCTTCAACCGGGGTGAGTACCATCCGTTGGTGCGGCCTGCGCTGTTAGCCAGCTTGTTTGGCTATGCGCTCGGGGGGCTCTCCATCACTATTGATGTCGGCCGTTATTGGAACTTGCCTTACTTCTATATTCCTGGCCATTTCAATACATCGTCGGTGCTGTTTGAAACCGCCGTCTGTATGACTATCTACATCGGCGTGGTAGCACTGGAGTTTGCTCCGGCACTGTTTGAGCGCCTGGGCTGGAAGGTTTCGCTCAAGTGGCTTAATAAGGTGATGTTCTTTGTTATCGCGCTGGGAGCGTTGTTGCCAGCTATGCACCAGTCGTCAATGGGTTCATTGATGATTGCGGCAGGTATCAAGGTGCATCCACTGTGGCAAAGCTATGAAATGTTGCCGCTGTTTTCGCTGCTGACCGCCGCTATTCTCGGTTTTTCGATTGTGATTTTCGAAGGGTCATTGGTGCAAGCGGGGTTACGGGGCAAAGGAGCCAATGAAACCCCACTCTTTAGCCGTTTGACTTACACCATCGACATCATCCTGCTGTTATTTATTGTTTTGCGCTTTGGCGAGCTGATTTGGCGTAATAAAACGGGCTATCTGTGGCATCTCGATCGCTTCGCCATCTCGTTTTGGCTAGAGATTTTACTGATGTTACTGCCACTATTGCTGTTCCGTTGGCAACACAATCGTAGCGACTCACGCCTGCTGTTTATTGGTGCGTTGAGTATGGTCTGCGGGGCCTCGTTCTGGCGGTTAAATTACTCGCTACTGGCTTATGACCCCGGCAGTGGTTATGGCTACTTCCCGACCGCCAGTGAACTGTTGATCTCCATTGGCTTTGTGGCAATTGAAGTGTGTGCGTACATCCTGTTGATCCGGCTATTGCCGGTGCTACCTGCACGCCAACACCCGCATAAAAACAATCATGAAAACAATCATGAAAACAAACCATTAGAGTTAGAGGTGGAACATGAGCCAACGCATCACCATTGATCCCGTCACCCGCATTGAGGGACACCTGCGTATTGATTGCGAAATTGAAAATGGCCTGGTAACCAAAGCCTGGTCTTCCGGCACCATGTGGCGGGGTATGGAAGAGATTGTTCAGGGCAATGACCCGCGGGATGCCTGGATGATCGTGCAACGGATTTGCGGTGTTTGCACCACCATTCATGCCTTGGCTTCGGTCCGTGCGGTAGAGAATGCGCTGGGTATGGAAGTCCCGGTCAATGCCCAGTACATCCGCAATATCATTATGGCTGCCCACAGTATTCATGACCATATTGTGCACTTCTATCAATTGTCGGCCCTGGATTGGGTCGACATCACCTCTGCGTTGCAGGCCGACCCACAAAAGGCGGCTGATTTGCTCAATGGCGTGTCAATCTGGTCATTGAACAGTGCGGCCGAATTTAGCCGTGTGCAGCAGAAGATTAAAGATCTGGTAGACAGTGGCCAGTTAGGTATCTTCGCCAACGGTTACTGGGGCCATCCGGCGATGGTGTTACCACCAGAGATTAACCTGATTGCGGTGGCCCACTATCTGCAAGCCTTGGAGTGCCAGCGCGATGCTAACCGCGTGGTGGCGCTATTGGGCGGCAAAACCCCGCATATTCAAAACCTGGCGGTAGGCGGGGTAGCTAACCCGATTAATCTCGATGCCCCCAGCGTTTTGAACCTCGAGCGCCTGATGTACCTGAAAAGTTTTATTGATCGCCTGGGCGACTTTATCGAACAGGTTTATCTGGTGGATAGCGCGGTGATTGCAGCGCATTACCCCCATTGGTTAACCATTGGCAAAGGGGCAGATTGTTATCTGTGTGTACCGGAAATGCCCACCGACCGTAAGGGGCAGCAATTTCTGTTACCGGGGGGATATCTGGAAAATGGCCAGTTCCGCCCAATAGCTAACCAGTATGATGATTATCTGATTAAAGGGATTGAGGAGAGTGGCAAGCACGCCTGGTATCAGGATGATAAACCACTAGCGCCGTGGGAAGGGCTGACCCGGCCGAATTACACCGGCTGGCAAGAGGATGGTAAGTACTCCTGGGTGAAATCCCCCACCTTCTACGGCAAGGCGGTGGAAATGGGGCCTCTAGCCTGGTTGTTGTGTAGTCTGGAAGCGAAACATCAACCGACGCAGAACTATTTTGCCCAGGTTAGCCGGACCTACCAAACCCTGGCTGGCAAGCCATTAACCGCAGAGCAATTACCTTCTACGCTGGGGCGGATTGTCGGACGAGCAATACATGCCTGTGTATTACATGGTACCTTGAATCAGCAGTGGCATGCGCTGGTGAGTAATATTGGCAGTGGTGACCATCAAACCTTTATCCCGCCGCAGATCCCGTTAACCGGTGAAGTGCGCGGTGTCGGCTTTATTGAAGCCCCCCGGGGCGCACTTTCACACTGGGTGGTGATTAAGGATGGCAAAATTGCCAACTACCAAGCGGTGGTGCCTTCAACCTGGAACGCCGGGCCGCGTAATTACAATGACGAGCCTGGTCCTTATGAACGTGCGTTGGTTGGAACACCAGTAGCGGATGTCGCTAAACCGCTCGAGGTGATCCGTACCATTCACTCCTTTGACCCTTGCATGTCATGTGCTGTGCATATTGTCGACACCACCGGCAATGAAGTGACGAAAGTCAAGGTGTTGTAATGAGAATATTGGTGTTAGGAATAGGCAACCTGTTGTTAAGCGATGAGGCGGTGGGGGTGCGCATCGTTGAAGCATTGGAGCAGCGCTACTGTTTACCAGCCTATGTCGAGGTGCTGGACGGTGGCACCTCGGGAATGGAGTTGATGGAGGCGATGGCCGATCGCGATCACCTGATTGTGGCGGATGCGGTGCTGACCGGCAGTGCGCCAGGCAGTGTTGAAGTGCTGCATGATGAGGAGATCCCGGCGATGTTTACGCGCAAGGTTTCACCCCATCAACTGGGGCTTTCTGACGTGTTGATGGCATTGCGGCTGACGGATGAATTCCCCCAGCGGTTAACGCTGGTGGGCGTGGTACCCGAATCACTACAACCGGGTATTGGCCTGACAACCGTGGTCAACCAGGCAATTGAACCAGCATTGGCACAGGTTCTGGTGGCGCTACAACACAGTGGGGTGGTAGTGCAACCCAGAGAGGTGGCTGATGCAATCAGCGAATAGTGGTTTTCAGCTTAATCCTGCTGCACAGTTGGAATGTGCCTTTCAGCAAGTTGGTGATGGAGAAATAGCTCAGTTGCCCTTTTTCCAACCCCAGATTCCGGTGCGTGCCTGTGGTTTTCAGCTCTTTGAACAACAATGGATTGGTAGCTTGTTGACCCCGTGGATGCTTAGCTTACTGGTGCTGCCTGGCCCTGATCAAACCTGGCAGCAGCGGGCAGTAGGGGATAAATTGGCCTTGGTCCTGCCTTGTGGCAACGTGAATTTTACCGTGGGGCAAATTGAGGGCTGCGGGCAGTATCTGGCCTCGTCGTTAATGTCACCCCTGGCTCCCCATCTGAGTGCGCAACAGGCAGTGGCCTTGGCGGAACACACCGCGCGCATGGCACTGGCGTTACCGGTGGTAAATAGCACCATTCCCAGCAATCTGCGGCGCCGGGCGTTGTTACGTTTACCATTAGGGAAGGGTGTTAATGCATGAAATCAGCTTGTGCTTGAGCACCATGGAGTTGATAGAGCAACAAGCCCGACAGCACGGTGCCAAACGGGTGACTGCGGTCTGGCTGGAAATTGGCGCACTTTCCTGTATTGAGGAACAGGCTTTGCGTTTCAGCTTTGCCAGTGCCAGCCGCTATACGCTGGCGGAGGGGTGCCAACTGCGGTTGAGTTATCAACCCGCTCAAGCCTGGTGCTGGGATTGCAGCGCCAGTGTGTATATAGAACAACATGATGCCGGCTGCCCACAGTGTGGTGGCCATACACTGCGTGTTGAGAGTGGCGAAAGCCTGCGACTCAAGCAGATAGAAGTAGAATCATTTTGAGGAGTGCAAACCATGTGTACAACTTGCGGTTGCGGCTTGGGAGAGAAAAGCATCGAGGGTGATGAACATCATCATCACGATCATCCTGAAGATCATCATCACGACCACCACCATCACGACCACGGTCACCATCATCACGGCCACCACCATGGCGAAGCACATCAGCATCAAGGGCCTGCGGCGGTGGTGATCAATCATCATCACTATTATTACCATCAAGGTGATGTCCACCACCATTATTCAGGCGTGCCCGCAGCGGAGCCTTTTACACCTGAAGTTCAGCCCGATACGCAAGATCTGCACTATGGACAGGGTGCTGCCGGGAACCATGCGCCGGGTATGACACAACGCCGCCTGGTGCAGATTGAGCAGGATGTTTTGAGTAAAAATAACCAGTTGGCGGCGCATAATCGTGAACATTTCAGTGCCCAGCACATTCTGGTGCTGAATCTGGTTTCCAGCCCTGGGTCCGGTAAAACCACCTTGCTGACGGCCACGCTGCAACGCTTGGCAAGCAAAGTACCTTGCGCAGTGATTGAGGGTGATCAGCAAACCAGCAATGATGCTGAGCGCATTCGTGCCACTGGTGTCCCGGCGATTCAGGTGAATACCGGTAAAGGTTGCCATCTTGATGCACAAATGGTGCATGATGCGGCCCATCGCCTCAAGTTGCAGGATAACAGCCTGCTGTTTATTGAGAATGTCGGCAATCTGGTGTGCCCTGCCAGCTTCGATTTGGGGGAGCGGCATAAAATTGCTGTGCTGTCCGTCACCGAAGGGGAAGACAAACCACTCAAGTACCCGCATATGTTTGCGGCTTCGAGCTTGATGATCATCAACAAGATTGATCTCCTGCCTTATGTGAATTTTTCTGTTGAAAAATGTATTGAATTTGCCCGTCATGTGAATCCAGACATCCAGGTGATCACGCTTTCAGCCGTTAGTGGTGAAGGGATGGAACTTTGGTTGAACTGGTTGGAGGCACAGTAATGTGCATTGGCATACCCGGTAAAGTGACCGCCGTGGGTGAGGATATTCACCAATTGGCTTGGGTGGAGGTGTGCGGGGTGACGGTGCGCGTGAATATTGCGCTGGTTTGTGAAGGGTCTCCGCAGGTATTAATCGGCCAGTGGGTACTGATTCATGCCGGTTGTGCCATGAGCCTGCTTGATGAACAGGAGGCGCAGGAAACCTTGGCGGCGTTGCAGCAGATGCAGCTCGTCGGCTTTGAACCCAAGGCTGGAGAGACTGATGTAGGAGAGACTGATGCGCTACATTGATGAGTTTCGTGATCCGACCTTATGCCACTCACTGTTGCGGCGCATCGAGCAATTAATGTTGTCGTTACCACCGGGGCAACACTTGCCGCTACAAATCATGGAAGTGTGTGGCGGGCATACCCATGCGATTTTCAGATTCGGCCTTGATCAGTTGCTGCCGGATAACCTGGAGTTTGTACACGGGCCGGGTTGCCCGGTGTGTGTATTGCCGATGGGCAGAATTGATAGCTGCCGGGAAATTGCCGCCCATCCAGAGGTGATTTTCTGCACCTACGGCGATGCGATGCGTGTTCCCGGCCGTAATGGCTCATTACTGGATGCCCGTCGCCATGGTGCGGATATCCGCGTGGTCTATTCTCCACTGGATGCCCTGCAACTGGCGAGTGAAAACCCACAACGCGAAGTGGTGTTTTTTGGTATCGGGTTTGAAACCACCATGCCAGCCAGTGCCTTGGCTTTGCAGCAGGCTCGGCAGCGTAACTTGCGCAATTTCAGCCTGTTTTGCCAACATATTATTTTGATCCCGGCGTTGCGTTGCCTGCTGGAGCAACCGGATGTGCGTATTGACGGCTTTTTGGCACCGGGCCATGTCAGCATGGTATTGGGCATCGCCCCTTATCAGTTTATTGCTACCGATCATCATAAACCGTTAGTGGTCACTGGGTTTGAACCGCTGGATATACTGCAAGGGCTGGTGATGTTACTGGAACAATTCCGTGATGGCCGCTGCGTGGTGGAAAATCAATACCGGCGTATTGTGCCGGATCAAGGCAACCTGTTGGCTCGGCGGGCGATAGACGAGGTATTTTGCCCGAAAGAGAACAGTGAATGGCGTGGCCTGGGTGAGATACCGCACTCAGGTATGCAAATTAAAGCGGAGTATGCGGATTTTGATGCCGAACTACGCTTTAAACCCCAAGCCCAACGTGTTGCCGATGATCCCCGAGCCCGTTGCGGCGAGGTGTTGACTGGCCGTTGTAAACCCGATGCGTGCCCGCTATTTGGCCAGCAATGCACACCAGAGAATGCTTTTGGTGCCTTGATGGTGTCATCCGAAGGGGCCTGTTCCGCTTATTACCAGTATCGAAGAGAGAACGCATAATGCGCCAAGAAAGCAGAGAGCGGGAAATTACCCTAGCCCATGGCAATGGGGGGCGTGCCATGCAGTCCCTGATTGAAGAGCTGTTTTTATCGGCGTTTGCCAACCCAGCGTTGAATGCGCGGGAAGATCAGGCGCGTATTGCATTAAGTGAGCTCTGTGCCAGTGGTGATCGCCTGGCGGTGTCCACCGACAGCTATGTGATTGACCCGATTTTTTTTCCAGGTGGTGATATTGGCAAACTGGCGGTGTGTGGCACCGCGAATGATGTGGCGGTCAGTGGTGCGCAACCGCGTTATTTAAGTTGTGGCATGATCCTAGAGGAGGGGCTGGCCTATAGCACCTTGCAACGTATCGTCCAATCGATGGCCAGCACAGCACAACAGGCGGGTATAGAAATTGTTACCGGTGATACCAAGGTGGTCCCTCGTGGCGCGGTAGATAAAATTTTTATCAATACCACCGGGTTTGGTGTGATCCCAACAGATGTTCACTGGGGAACCGAGCAGATCCGCCAGGGGGACAGCATTATTGTCAGCGGTACCTTGGGCGACCATGGGGCGACCATTCTCAATCTGCGCGAGGGGTTGGGGCTGGAAAGTGATCTGGTTAGCGATTGTGCCTTGTTAGCCCCGCTGATTGCCCCTTTGCTGCCGATTGCCGGTGTGCGTGCGTTGCGTGATGCCACCCGTGGCGGCGTCACAGCGGTATTGCATGAGTTTGCGGCAGCCAGCGGTTGCGGTATGGCAATTAATGAAAGCGCCTTGCCGGTAAAACCGACAGTGAGAGGCATTTGCGAGTTACTGGGGTTGGATGTACTTAACTTTGCCAATGAAGGCAAGTTGGTGCTGGTGGTGTCACCGGAAGCCGAGGCCGAAGTACTGGCCGCTTTGCATCAGCACCCTCTGGGGCGAGAGGCCGCCGTGATTGGTCATACCACAGAAAAGCGGCGGGTTTGCCTGACCGGGTTGTTTGGGGTGACCCGCACGCTGGACCTCCCGTTGGATGAACCTTTACCGCGAATTTGCTAGTTGGTTTAGCTGGCATAGTTGGCGAAGTTGGTTTATTTGGTTTAGCTGGCTAGGGCATTTTGCTGAGCTTGAATGATAACGGGGACGACAAGAAGGGTAGGATGGTCCATAGCGAAGCGCTGGAACAAGATACCATGCTTGGTGATAACGGCCTGCGCCTGCGAGTCAAAGGCAAAGTACAAGGCGTGGGGTTTCGCCCTTATATCTGGTTATTAGCCCAGCGGTTTAATCTGCGTGGTGAAGTCAGTAATGATGGTGCCGGTGTGGTGATCTGTTTGTGGTCATCCCCTGACATTGCGGAGTTTTTACGTATTTTGCCGCTAGAATGCCCCCCGTTAGCCCGTGTTGACAGCATTATCTCGCAACCTTTTTGCTGGCAGCAGGAGCCAAAGGACTTTGCCATTGTCAGTAGTGGGGCCGGGCCACTGGGTACTCATATTGTGGCAGATGCCGCCACGTGTGCCTGCTGCTTGCAGGAATTGAACTCACCCAGTAACCGGCGTTATCACTATCCCTTTATTAACTGCACGCATTGTGGCCCACGTTTTACCATCATTTATCGTATGCCCTATGATCGCCCCAATACTTCCATGCATGCTTTCCCGCTGTGCCCGCAATGCCAGGCCGAGTACCAGAACCCGGCGGACCGCCGATTTCATGCGCAACCTAACGCTTGCCCAGTTTGCGGCCCACAGCTTTGGCTGAGTGACGGGCAAGGTGAGGTGATGGCAACCGCAGATCAAGCGGTGCAAATGGCGGCACAAGCGCTGCTGGCGGGGAAGATTGTCGCGGTGAAAGGGATTGGTGGTTTTCATCTGGCTTGTGATGCCACCAACCCGCAAGCGGTGCAGTGCCTGCGTTTGCGTAAACATCGCCCAGCCAAACCGTTGGCGGTGATGGTACCTGATACCAACTGGTTGCAAGCCTGTGTTCAGGTGGCAGAAATCAGCGAGTTACTTCAGGTGCTGCAGAGCCCGGCAGCCCCAATAGTTTTGCTGCCAGAACACCCACAGAGTCCGTTGTGTGCAGAGATCGCCCCCGGGTTAGGTGAGATTGGCGTCATGTTGCCTGCCAACCCCCTGCAACACCTATTGTTGCAACAAGTTGCTCGCCCATTGGTGATGACCTCTGGCAATCCTGCGGGGAAACCCCCGGCATTAACCAATCAACAAGCGTTGTCACAGCTCGCCGGGATTGCCGACCTCTGGTTGCTGCATAACCGCGAGATCGTTCAGCGGGCAGATGACTCTTTGTTGCGGCTCACTGAGCAGGGCACCGAGATGCTACGCCGGGCGCGGGGTTATGTGCCAGATGCCATCACCTTGCCCCCTGGCTTTACTGCTCAGCCAGCTGTTTTGGCCTTGGGTGCCGATAACAAAAACACCTTCTGTTTGTTATGGGATGACCAGGCGGTAGTAAGCCAGCATTTGGGATCATTAGGTGATGAAGCGACCCAACAACAGCAGCAACAATTGATCGCGCTATTTGGTGAGATGTATGGCGTTACCCCTCAGGTTGTGGCGGTTGACGCCCACCCTGGCTATCTTAGCCATCAACAGGGGAAAGCCTTGGCTAAGCAGCAGGAGATTCCCTGTGTGGAAACCTTTCATCATCATGCGCATTTGGTCTCCTGCCTGATGGAACATGCCTGGCCGCGTCATGGTGGCAAAGTGATTGGCTTGGCTCTGGATGGATTGGGTTATGGCATGGCGGGTCAACTGTGGGGCGGCGAGTGCTTGCTGGTGGGCTATCAACACTGTGAACATCTTGGCGGCTTGCCAGCGGTGGCATTACCGGGAGGGGACCTGGCAGCACATCAACCCTGGCGCAATTTGTTGGCGCAGTTTTTACGCTTTGTGCCAGATTGGCAACAGTTGCCGGAAGCCAGTGCGCTGCCGCAACCGCAAGCGACCACCTTGGCTCGGGCGATTGAGCGGCGCATCAATTCACCCTTGGCCTCTTCTACCGGGCGCTTGTTTGATGCAGTGGCCGCGGCGTTGCGGATTGTTCCAACGCAAATATCCTGGGAAGGGGAAGCCGCCTGCCAACTCGAGGCCTTGGCACATCAGGGCCATCATGCTAACCCACCGGTGACGTTGCCTTTGCTTGGTCACCAGTTGGACTTGGCCACTTTCTGGCGGCAATGGCTGAGTTATCGTGCCTCGCCAGCCCAGCGTGCTTACGCTTTTCATTGGGCATTAGCACAGGGTTTTGCGCAACTGGCACGGAGTGCGGCAGATAAGCACGGTATTGATACCGTCGTCTTGTCTGGTGGGGTATTACATAACACCTTGTTGCGGCGGTTATTAGTGCAACAGTTGGCGGGGTTACAGGTTTTGCTGCCATCACGTTTGCCTGCGGGCGATGGCGGGGTGGCATTAGGGCAGGCGCTTATTACAGCAGCCGGCTATCACTCATTATCGGATGATAAGAAGGAGTCTATACCTGAGTTCAATCAGTAATCATGGATTTTAACGTTAACCTATCCAATCAACTTCAGGTTGCAAGGGTAAAACTATTTTGGTGATCACAATGCGTATTATTGTCAAAACTATGGCTGTATCTCTATTGGCGCTATTCCCGATGTTGGCTTTGGCTCATGTGGGGCATGATGGTGGCACTCATCATGTGTTGAGTTTTACTGAAGGTTTTATCCACCCACTGACCGGTATGGACCATCTGGTTGCCATGATCCTGGTAGGGGTCTGGAGTGCCATGAATACCCGGCAATGGTGGCTGGCACCGCTGGCCTTTGCCGCTTTATTGTTGATGGGGGCAGTGGTGGGGATGGCCGGAGTGACGCTACCGGGCACTGAACTGATCGTGGCGGGGTCACTACTGGGTATCGGCCTGATGGTAGCCCTGCAACTGAAATTGTCGGCGATCAGTGGCGCGCTGATCATTGGTGCTTTTGCGGTTTTCCATGGTTTGGCACATGGCGCCGAGCTTTCTCACTCTGCCGCTGCACTTTCTGGTATGGTGATTGCCACGGTATTACTTCATCTGTGCGGTTTGGCGATCGGTTATCTGTTGGCCTCTTCGCGTACCCACATCCTGTGGCCCCGTTTAATTGGCGGCGGTTCATCATTACTGGGCATTGGCTTGCTGAGCGGTTTGTTTTAATAGCGGTAATCGCGTTATGGGTAGAGGGAATGGGGCCTGGTTAGAGCCCCATTTTTGTTGTCTTTATCCATCGGCAAATTGAGCGCGCAATAGTTAAAAGCAGATGAAACAATAGGTTAAGATGGTGCCTGGGCGAAGTGGAGAGAGATGATGAAGCGATGTGTCATGGTGCAAGGAACGGCTTCCGATGTGGGTAAAAGCCTCTTGGTTGCCGGTTTATGTCGGATTTTTGCCCAGGATGGCTATCGTGTCGCGCCGTTCAAGGCACAGAATATGGCGTTGAATTCTGGTATTACTGCCCGTGGTGAAGAGATGGGGCGGGCGCAGATTTTTCAGGCGGAGGCCGCAGGTATTGAACCCGATGTGCGGATGAACCCGATATTATTGAAACCCACCGGGTCCCATCTGACTCAGATGGTGCTGATGGGCAAAGTCGTTGGCAATAGGGATGCGGCGACCTATCACCAAGATAAACAACAACTGCAACAAAAAATTAGTCAGGCCTACCACAGTCTGGCCAGTGAATATGAGTTGATGGTGCTGGAGGGGGCGGGTAGCCCGGCAGAGATCAACTTGCGTGAGCGGGACATGGTTAATATGGCCATGGCAGCGATGGCGCAGGCGCCGGTATTGTTGGTAGCGGATATTGATCGTGGTGGGGTGTTCGCAGCTATTTATGGCACCTTGGCTTTGTTGCAGCCTGAAGAAAAAGCCCGGGTAAAAGGGGTCATCATCAACAAGTTTCGGGGTGATATCAGGTTACTGCAGTCGGGATTGGAACAGATTGAAGCCTTGACGGGGGTACCGGTATTGGGTGTCATCCCTTGGATGAATATTGATCTGGAAGATGAGGATGGCGTGGCGTTGCAAAATGGTCAATACGCCCCTGCCGTGGCTGAGCAAGTGCTGAATATCGTGGTGATCCAATTACCTCATATTGCCAACTTTACCGATTTTAATGCGCTTTCAGCGCAACCTGATGTGCTGCTACGTTATGTATCACACCCTGCGCAACTGGCTGGGGCTGATCTGATTATCCTGCCGGGCAGCAAAAATACCCTGGGGGATTTGCAATGGTTGCAGCAAAACGGATTGGCGACGGCGTTATTGGCGCAGCATCAGGCTGGGGTGCCGATTGTCGGTATCTGCGGGGGTTATCAGATGCTGGGTAAACAGATTATCGATGGGATAGAGTCTGGCGTAGCGCAAATGGCGGGTTTGGGGTTGCTGGATGTGGAAACTCAGTTTGCACCACAAAAAGTGACCACACAGGTGGCAGCCGTTAGCCAGGCGGTTTTACCCGGTCTATGGCGCGATTGTGCTGGACAGCCCCTGGCGGGTTATGAAGTTCATCAAGGTGCCACACAGCTTGGCAATCAAGCCCTGCCTTTTGCTGAGTTAACTCAACGTAATGGCCAGCCAGAGCACGCCCCAGAAGGGGCGGTAAGCCGCGATGGCAAGGTGTTGGGCAGCTATATCCACGGTTTATTCAACAATGACGCCTTTTGCCGTCTGCTACTCAATGGATTACGCCAGCGTAAAGGGTTAGCGAATTATGCTGGCCCAGAATTGAATTATGCCGCCTATAAACAACAGCAGTTTGATATTTTAGCGGAGACCCTGCGCGCACATCTCGATATTGCCAGGCTTTATCAGATAATTAATGAGCATCGTGAAGAGGTTGTCCAATGATCCTGATTACTGGCGGCGCACGGAGTGGCAAGAGCTCTCTGGCAGAAAAATTGGCGGCAGAGGCCAGCAACCAAGTGTTGTATATCGCGACCTCAGTGGTGACTGATGATGAAATGGCGGAACGGGTTAAGCAGCATCGTCAGGCCCGACCTGCTCATTGGCGTACTTGGGAAGGAACACAGCCCTTAGCACCGGTCATTGATGCCCAGGTGGCCGGCGAGGCGGTGATCCTGGAGTGTATTACCACCTGGATTGCCAACCTGATGTTTGAGCTTACTGCTGAGACGGCCATTGAAGCGATCGACTTCGACGCAGTAGAAACAGAGATTCAACAGCAGGTGACTGAATTGCTCGGTGCCTGTGCTCGCAGCCCAGCGATGATTTATCTGGTGACTAATGAGCTAGGGATGGGGATTGTGCCTGAAAACCGTTTGGCGCGGCATTTTCGTGATATTGCCGGGCGGGTCAACCAACGTTTGGCAGCGGCGGCTGAGTCAGTATTTTTAATGGTTGCGGGTATTGAGGTAAAAATTAAATGAGTTTGCGCCTGTTTCTGGCTACCCTCCAATTTATGACGCGTATTCCGTTGCCTGAGCGTTACACCCAAGGGGTAGCTCTGCATCAGTATCACCGGGGTATTGTGGTTTTTCCGTTAATTGGCTTGATTGTCGGTGCTATTGGTGGGGGCGTTTTTACTGTATTAGCCCCCTGGTGTGGTGTCCCACTGGCGGCACTCGGTTATGTACTGGCATTGGCGCTGGTCACCGGTGCTTTTCATCTGGATGGTTTGGCAGATACCTGTGATGGCGTTTTCTCTGCTCGCAGCCGTGACAAGATGCTGCTCATCATGCGCGATAGCCGCCTTGGCACCAACGGTGGGTTGGCGCTGATTTTTATTGTGTTGGCGAAGGTCTTGCTGGTGAGTGAACTGGCATTGCGTGATTTGCCAATGCTGTCAATGTTGGCCGCCGCAGGGGTCGCCAGCCGCACGGTATTGGTATTACAGATGTACCGCCAACGTTATGCCCGTGAAGGCGAGGGCTTGGGCAACCTCTATATTGGCCAGATCAGCCTGGGACAAACCTTATCCACACTGATTATAGGGGCGATACTGATCATGCTGTTAGGGCATGGCAAGGCGTTGTTCGCTTTGGGCTGTGCGTTGCTGGTGCAACTACTATTGCGTGCTTATCTGAATCATCGTTTGGGTGGGCAGACTGGCGATACCTTGGGGGCTGGGGTCGAAGTGGCTGAGCTGGTCTTTTTAATCGCGCTGTTATAAGTGGTTGTTATAAGTGGCTGTTATAAGTGAGTCTGATGCGTTTATTTTTGGTTCGACATGGGCAAACCTTGGCAAATCAGCAAGGGGTGTTCTGTGGCATAACGGATGTACCGTTGACCCCACAAGGTGAGTTGCAGGCGCAGCAGGTGGCGCAATGGTTGGCTGCCGTGCCCTTTACCCAGGCGTTGAGCAGTGAACTATTGCGTGCGCGTCAGACCGCAACCACAGTGCTTGGGCAACGTCCGTTGGTGCTGCAAACCGATCCTGGTTTTAACGAAATGAATTTTGGTGACTGGGAAATGCGCCATCACCGCGAGTTACAGCAGCAAGATACCCAGGCTTGGGATGCCTGGTTGGCAGATTGGCAGCAAGCTTGCCCCACTGCGGGTGAATCTTTCCCACTCTTTTCCCAGCGTATTAGTCAGCAGGTGCAACGGTTGTTAAGCCAGAGTAATGATGGTGATTACCTGCTGGTAGCACATCAAGGTTCGCTGAGCTTGCTGATGGCTGGATTATTGAATATGCCTGCCGCCGGGATGTGGCATTTCCATTTTGAACAGGGGAGTTATAGCGTGCTGGAGATCAACCAGGGATTTGTCACGCTACGGGTGTTTAACAGCCGTACCCACTGGCAACCTGCAATATAAGAGAATACAACGATGCAAACCTTATCTTCGATAATCGAGATGATCACCCCGCTAGATGCTGGCGCGATGCAACAAGCGGCGGCAAGAATTGATGGTTTACTTAAACCTCCTGGTAGTCTCGGTCGCCTTGAGCAGTTGGCTATTCAATTGGCTGGGATGCGTGGCTTCGACAAGATGCTTGCCACGCGTAAGCAGATTATGGTTATGGTGGCTGACCACGGCGTTTATGCCGAAGGCGTCGCGGTTTCTCCACGTGAAGTTACCGTGATCCAGGCATTGAATATGCTAAAAGGCAATACCGGCGTTTGCGTGTTGGCGGCTAATGCTGGAGCAGAAGTGAAGGTGATTGATGTCGGTATCGACAGCGAACCACTACCGGGGTTAATCAATATGAAGGTGGCCCGTGGCAGTGGCAATATTGCCCGTGAAGCCGCCATGACACGGCAGCAGGCGGAGGCCTTGTTGCTGGCCAGTGCCCAGTTGACACTTGAGCAAGCGGCGCAAGGTGTGAAGTTGTTTGGGGTGGGTGAATTAGGAATGGCCAATACCACCTCTGCTGCTGCGCTAGTGAGCGTGTTTACTGGCAGTGACCCGCAAGATGTGGTCGGTATCGGGGCTAATTTCCCCAGTGATCGCCTGTACCATAAGGTTAATATTGTGCGTCAGGCCATTGCGGTTAACCAGCCTGATAGCTCAGATGCTTTAGAGGTGTTGGCCAAACTCGGCGGCTACGATTTGGTGGGTATGGCAGGGGTGATGCTGGGTGCAGCAGCAGCAGGAGTACCGGTGTTACTGGATGGTTTTCTTTCCTATGCTTCGGCATTGGCCGCCTGCGCTATTGCGCCTGAGGTTCGTCACTACCTGCTGCCATCGCACTTTTCCGCCGAGAAAGGTGCGACCATCGCCCTCAACCACCTGCAGTTGGCACCCTATTTATACTTGGATATGCGCTTGGGTGAAGGGAGTGGTGCGGCTATTGCCATGCACATTGTGGATGCCGCTTGTGCCATGTATCACAATATGGGGTTATTGGCAGACAGCAATATCTCTATTCCTGGCAGTGCGAGCTGATTATTTCCTGAGGTTTGATCAATCAGGTATGTCGTAGCAAATCTGCCGGTCCGCTCAGGACATCTGAAGAGAGACGCCTTGGCTATTTGGCGGCTGTCAGCGTTGCGTGATTTGTTGTATCTTTAAAAGAGACATAGGAATCGGCATGAGAAAGCTATTGAACAAACGATGAAAAGTCTTAAGCCACGCCGCCCACAGGGGCGCTGGATCTATTACATTCTATATGAAGATATTCTGTGGCCATGCCCGGTAAAATGGGAGTGGGAGAATAATTTCGGCATGTGGCTGCCTTTTTACTATTCACCCACACTCGAATTTGTTGCTGGTGATCCGGCCAAGGCGGTTAAAGTGACCAAGTCTTTGCTAACCAGTACACAGTCAAAACGCAGTTAATTTATCGGTTGCTATTCAAGGCTTATCGCTTGAATAGCAACCAACATCATTTAGGGCCTTAAATGTTTCGACGGTGCAAACTAATGGGGGAGTTTGAGTTTTTTTTCTAACCGCCGTTGTTGCCAACGGTTGATAGGGGTATGTACTAGCAGAGTTCGAAGCACCGGGAAAACGCTTGTTAATCCGATAGCACCAATGGGCCACAATGACCATAAATATTGTGGAGAGGTGAACCAATTCACTGCCAGAAGTAACAAACTGAGGAGGATAAAACTCGACAGTTTATGCAACAGTATTGTTTCATTAGCAATTTTTTGCTTAAGCTGTTGCTGTGTTTCGTCATCAGTACTTATGGACTGAGGAGAGGAAGTCAGTTCATTGACCAGTAACCCCAATGCATAAGCGATGGCATTGAGCGTATCCAAACTTGCCTGCTCACCATTTTCGATGCGTTGAATGGTGCGAGTACTCAACCCAGCAATGGTTGCTAATTGTTCCTGTGACCAACCTTTGGCGACACGCAGCTCTTTAATCCGATATTGTTGCATGCTGTTCTCCTGAATGACGTGAATGTCATTAATTTTAAGCAGTTATTGGTCAATTCTCCACGACAGTAACCCGACAGCAAGATGACGACAGCACGACAATGCGTTGTGATTGCCAATTAAAGAGGCTGGCACAGCAAGCGAGAGCACCACGCCGCACAGACTGGCGGCGTGGTGCTAATCAACTCAGACGATTTTCTTACGGCGGCAAAATTGATACCCGATCGCCAAAATAACAAACCACACCGGGGTGACGACCAAGGCTTGGCGGGTATCGTCACGCAGTGATAGCAGCACCAAGACGAAGGCGAAGAAGGCCATACATACCCAGCACATCAGTTTACCGGCTGGCATCTTGTAGATTGATTTCTGGTGTAATGCCGGGCGCTGTTTGCGATAGACCAGATACGAGCAAAGAATAATGGTCCAGACAAACATAAACAGGATGGCGGAGACGGTAGTCACCAGCGTAAAGACGGTCATCACATCGGGGATCAGATAGATCAAGACCACGCCACTTAACAGGCAGATGCAAGAGAAGGTCAGGCCGTTGGCGGGGACTGAGCGCTTAGAGAGAGTAGCAAAGGATTTTGGCGCATCTCCTTCTTGTGCTAGTCCGAACAACATGCGGCTGGTGGAGAATACGCCACTGTTTGCAGAAGAGGCCGCAGAGGTCAGTACCACAAAATTGATGACGCTGGCAGCGGCAGGCAAGCCAATCAGCACGAACAATTCAACAAAGGGGCTTTTGTCGGCAACCACTGAATTCCACGGTGTGACGGCCATGATCACGATCAGCGAGCAGACGTAAAACATGATGATGCGAATAGGGATCGAGTTGATGGCACGTGGCAGAACTTTTTCAGGGTCTTTGGTTTCTGCGGCGGTGGTGCCCACCAGTTCGATGCCGACAAAAGCGAAGACGGCAATCTGAAAGCCAGCAAAGAAGCCGCTGATCCCTTTCGGGAACATGCCACCATCATTCCACAGGTGCGAGAAGGAGGCCACGCTGCCATTGGGAGCCTGGAATTGCATGGCAATCATCACCAGCCCAATCACGATCAAACCGACGATGGCGACAATTTTGATCATCGCAAACCAGAACTCCATTTCGCCGAACATTTTCACCGTTGCCAGGTTAAGGCTGAGCAGTAGCAGCACGCACAGCAAAGAGGCAATCCACTGTGACAGCTCAGGGAACCAGAACTGTGCATAGGCAGTAATGGCCACTACGTCGGCAATACCGGTTACCACCCAACAAAACCAATAGGTCCAGCCGGTAAAAAAACCGGCCCAGGGCCCTAGTAGGTCGGCAGCAAAATCGCTAAAGGACTTGTATTGCAAATTAGATAACAGCAGTTCGCCCATCGCACGCATTACGAAGAACAACATAAAGCCGATGATCATATAGACGAAAATGATAGAGGGCCCGGCCAGGCTGATGGTCTTGCCGGACCCCATAAACAAACCTGTACCAATGGCTCCGCCAATGGCGATTAGCTGAATATGTCGGTTGGTCAGATTCCGTCGCAGATGATCTGTCGTACCACTGGGCGTGTCCGTTGTTATTTTAGAATGATCTACCATCTGGTGATGTCCTGTTTTACCTGTCATGAGAGAGATACCTGTTGCCTTCAAGCCATCGGCTATTGGCTGAGTTCCTTGCAACTGGAATTAACTTGTGGAGCAAGAGTGAGCTCTGTAGTGGCCCTTTAATTTTTTACTGCACACCTTAGCGAAGTGGTTTTTTATTCACTTTTGCTTAACATTTTTACAGCATTTTAAGGTGGGATAACAACCGATTATTCTTATTCGAGGGAGGCAAATCGGACACTCGGCGAGAGAAAGGTTACTCTTTGCCATGATAAATGAACAGATTTTAGTATTATTATCTTATTGATTAGTCAGGTTTTGTTATTTTGTCATGAAAAAAACTAATGCGAAAAAAATAGTCCGTTGAATTATTTGACCGGTGCTCGGTATCGGGGAACGGGCGCATTCCTACAGGGAATAATTGAGTTTTAACCAGTTATTGCCGTGTTTAATCAACTTTGTTGGTGGCTCGCTCACTAAGTGCTACTGCTTTATTTGTTTTTGCGGTCTTAGTCACAAAAATATAAATCATTAATCCAGGCATGGTTGTCAGCGTATTGATGTCACGGCGTGCGCGCCGCTGATCACAAAAGCGGCATAAATGAGTACCTGTACTGCCTTACCCACGATAAGCTATGATTATTACGGTAAATTGAGAAGGGATTGGATATGTACAAGACCATTTTAGTACCGATAGATATTGCGGAAGATGTATTAACAGAGCATGCCCTGAAAAATGTCGAGTATTTAGCCAAGATATCTGGTGCTCAAGTGCATTTCTTTCATGCACTGCCGGATGCATCAGCATTTGTTACTGCTTATTCGTTTGGCATAAAAGAGTTTGAAAATCAGGCGGAAGTGAAAGCAGTTGAAGGGCTGAAGAAAATCATGGAGCAGATCGATCTGCCACAAGATCGTCTTGCTTATACCATCAGCTTTGGTTCACCGCGGGATGAAGTGCTGTTATTGGCTGAAGAGATAGGCGCGGATCTGATCGTTATTGGCTCTCGTCGCCCCAGTGTTAAAACCTACTTACTGGGTTCCAACGCCGCTGCAATTGTTCGCCATGCCAAAATATCGGTGATGGTAGTCAGATGATCATGAAATAGCGCAGGGTAACTGGACGCTTGACGGGCCTGTTGCCAGTCAGAACCTTTATTGCCATTCCCGTCAGAAACGCTCACCAAGGGGCAGACCGGCGAGTCTGCCCATCAAAAGAGATGATTATTGGCGGTAGCCATGTTTAATCTGTTGAATACTGTTTTGGAAGATTTCAGCTTGAGCGGGATCTTCAATTTGCGCTGCAAAACGCTCCAGATTGATGATGACCTTACCCGCGTCGGCTTGACCAATCGCTTTTAAAATCAGTGTCAATGTGGCTTTAAGGCAGGCAACTTCTGTTGCCAGTGCTTCTGGGGTGGTAGAGGTAGTGAAATCAATATTGCTCATTTTATCTCCTGATTTTAAGATTTTCGGCAGCAGTTAGCCGTATATAGCCTAAATAATTCGATTTGCTTGTAGGCGGCAAGTGATGGAATCCCCAGGGGCATAGCTAACTATGTGACTTGGGTGAACGACAAATCCGCATGGAGCGGATTTGAACGCCGCTGGCGGCGGCCCTGTAAAGGGCGAGTCTCATGGATGAGACGAGTAACCACAGCCAACACCCAAGCAATTTGAAGTATGACGGGTATAGTCAAATTTATTCAAATTGCAGCCAGAAGGCAACTCAGTATAGCAATGTGTCACCGCTGGTTGAAGAGAGTGGTTTCTGAGTCCGGTTCTAGGCCGAAGTATTCATTGTCGTGATGCACGTACTTGCTATCTATCAGCAACCTATTAGCAACATAAGTGGGGCTGCGTGTAAATATTAATGGTTTACTTTTAAGTCATTGAATAAATATTCAGTTCATAATTATTGATATTTTAGCTGGTTTTTTAATCAAATTTCAAATTCTCATGATGACAGAAGAAATTTTCGCTGAAAGTTAAAGCGGGTCATTAATATACACCAAATAATTTGATGTACTTGTGCGAAGCCAGCGAGTGAGTCACCAGCAGTAGGAATGATTACTGCGGTTGGTACGCTCATTTTTGGCTTATTTTCATGCAATTATTGGTGTGGTGAGTTAATTTTTGCTTATTTTTCATGTGGTTGGGTTGGCGTCTTTTAATGCCTAGGTTAATTTTACCGTTAAACAGCCCTGGGTGGTGCGTGGTTTGAACGGTTCTGTATGATATTGGTTGAATTAATTGAACCCTAACTGGTTAAAGGGTAAGATTTTCGACTGATTTTGCAAGGTAACTCGAGAGTTCGCGTTAATCTGTATTCATTATTTGCCGAAAATCAAGTAATATTCATTTATACATGTCGTCATTCAAGTTGCTGAATGGGAGTGTCCTCTGACCAGACCCAAAGGTGGCGAAGGTAATCATCCAAGGTTATCGGAGTTTTTGCCGAATAATGCAGCAAACGAGTCAGCTGCTGAGACAGAGCTGGTTATGTGACTGGGTGAGGGTTCAACCAATACTCCAGCAGCTGAGTGCTGTTGGATATAATGACAAAGGTTGATTGATTACGTTACTCCCTTATTTGGAGATTTTTCCTTGATTAGCGTTCTTCTTGTTGATGACCACGAATTGGTGCGCGCAGGGATACGACGCATTCTTGATGATATCAAAGGCATCAAAGTAGTTGGGGAAGCTCAATGCGGTGAAGACGCCGTTAAATGGTGCCGCAGCAACTCCGTTGATATCGTTTTGATGGATATGAATATGCCGGGGATCGGGGGGCTGGAAGCTACCCGTAAAATTGTTCGTTATTCGCCTGATATCAAGGTTATCATGTTGACCATCCACACTGAGAATCCTTTGCCAGCCAAAGTGATGCAGGCGGGGGCTGCAGGTTACCTGAGTAAAGGGGCCGCGCCGCAAGAGGTTATTAATGCTATTCGTTCGGTACATGCCGGTCAGCGTTATATTGCCTCTGATATTGCGCAAAAAATGGCGTTAAGCCAGTTGGAGCCTCAGGCAGAAAATCCGTTCAGCACCTTATCTGAGCGTGAATTACAAATTATGTTGATGATTACCAAAGGGAAGAAGGTGAATGAGATATCAGAACAACTGAATCTCAGCCCTAAAACGGTAAATAGTTACCGTTACCGTATGTTTAGTAAGCTAAATATAAGTGGAGACGTTGAATTAACACATTTAGCCATCAAACATGGGTTATTCAATGCGGAGAGATTGTCAAACAGTGAATAGCTGTTTTGATGCTCAGGCATTTCTTAAAACCGTCACCAGCCAGCCAGGCGTCTACCGGATGTATGATATGGCTGGTACGGTTATCTATGTGGGTAAAGCCAAAGATCTTAAAAAGCGTCTCGCGAGCTATTTTCGTACCCAAGTCAACAGCCGTAAAACTGAAAACTTAGTTAAAAACATTGTTCAAATAGACGTTACTGTTACACATACCGAAACTGAAGCACTGTTGCTGGAACATAATTACATTAAACTGTACCAGCCACGGTATAATGTTCTGTTGCGTGATGATAAATCTTATCCATTGATCTTTTTGAGTGCAGACACTCATCCTCGGCTTTCAGTACACCGTGGGGCTAAGCATGCCAAAGGTGAATACTTTGGGCCATTTCCTAATTCCCATGCGGTGCGAGAAACGTTGGCGCTATTGCAAAAACTGTTTCCTATCCGCCAATGTGAAAACAGTGTTTACCGTAATCGCTCACGCCCATGCCTGCAGTACCAGATAGGGCGTTGTTTGGCCCCCTGTGTGACCGGGTTAGTGAGTGAAGAGGAGTATCAGCAACAGGTGGATTATGTGCGCCTGTTTTTATCCGGTAAAGATCAGCAGGTCTTGCATCAATTGATTGAACGCATGGAGAACGCCAGCAAACAGCTTAATTTTGAAGAAGCGGCGCGTATTCGTGATCAAATTCAAGCGGTTCATCGTGTCACAGAGAAACAGTTTGTTTCCGGTAATAGTGATGACCTGGATGTGATTGGTGTCGCTTTTGATTCAGGTATGGCTTGTGTACATGTCCTGTTCATCCGTCAGGGCAAAGTGCTTGGCAGCCGCAGCTATTTCCCGAGAGTGCCGGGGGGGACCGAGTTAAGTGAAGTGGTACAAACCTTTGTCGGGCAGTTTTACTTACAAGGAAGCCAAATGCGGACTCTACCGGCGGAGATCTTGTTGGACTTTACCTTGCCGGAAAAAGAGTTGCTGGCGGCTTCATTGAGTGAATTGGCCGGCCGCAAGATCCAGATTCAGAGCAAACCGCGTGGTGATCGTGCGCGTTATCTAAAATTGGCGCGAACCAATGCTTCAACGGCGTTGGTGACCAAGCTCTCTCAGCAATCTACTATCCACCAACGGTTAGCTGAGTTGGCAAAAACCCTCAATCTTGCTGAAATTAATCGCATGGAGTGTTTTGATATCAGCCATACCATGGGGGAACAAACCATAGCCTCTTGTGTGGTGTTTGACAGTAATGGTCCACTGCGGGCGGAATATCGCCGTTACAATATTACTGGCATCACGCCGGGTGATGATTATGCGGCAATGGCGCAAGTATTGAAACGGCGTTATGGTAAGGCGTTAGAAGAGAAAAAAATCCCTGATGTGATCTTTATTGATGGTGGTAAAGGGCAGTTGGGCATGGCGGTTGATCTTTTTAATTCGTTGAGTGTTCCCTGGGATAAAAACAAACCATTGTTAATTGGCATTGCAAAGGGGAGTGACCGTAAAGCTGGGTTGGAAACGTTGTTCTTCAAACCGGAAGGAGAGGGGGTTTCGTTGCCACCGGATTCTCCTGCTTTGCATATTATCCAGCATATCCGTGATGACTCGCATCACCATGCCATCACCGGGCATCGCCAGAAGCGAGCGAAAGTTAAAAATACCAGTTCATTGGAGTTGATTGAGGGCGTTGGTTCAAAACGGCGTCAAGCATTGTTAAAATTTATGGGCGGTCTGCAACCATTATTGAACGCCAGCGTTGAGGAAATTGCAAAAGTGCCAGGTATTTCACAAGCATTAGCAGAAAAGATCTACAATGCATTGAAACACTGAGGGCAATGTAGCAACATACTCTTAAATCTCACTCTTGCCAGATAGCTATAGTAGCATTATGCAATTGAATATACCGACTTGGCTTACCCTGTTTCGCGTAGTACTGATCCCATTCTTCGTTTTGGCATTTTATTTGCCATTCGCTTGGGCCCCGATGCTGTGCGCTATCATTTTTGTGGTTGCGGCTGTTACCGACTGGTTCGACGGCTTTTTAGCCCGACGCTGGAAGCAGACAACACGCTTTGGTGCTTTCCTTGATCCGGTGGCAGACAAAGTGATGGTCGCGGTAGCACTGGTATTGGTCACGGAGCACTATAATGTATGGTGGATGACTTTACCGGCGGCCACCATGATCGCGCGTGAGATTATTATCTCTTCACTACGTGAATGGATGGCTGAAATTGGCAAGCGCAGTAGTGTGGCGGTTTCCTGGATTGGCAAAGTGAAAACGACAGCACAGATGATGGCGTTGGTGGGGCTATTATGGCGACCCAGTTCCGTCATGCTGCATTGGTCGTTTGTGTTGTTGTTCTATATCGCTACGGTGCTGACATTCTGGTCGATGTTCCAGTATTTGAATGCAGCGCGTAAAGATTTGCGCGCTCCATGATAGAAGCGCTGCAAAAATCGGCAAACGAACGTGATGATTCAATAATTGTATTGACTCATCACGTCAGGTAAGTAGAATGCATCGCATCGGACGGCAGTGATGAATTGCTGAAAGATTGAAAACTATCAGTTAGTTCTGATTAATGCGGGAATAGCTCAGTTGGTAGAGCACGACCTTGCCAAGGTCGGGGTCGCGAGTTCGAGTCTCGTTTCCCGCTCCAAATCTCCTTCCAGTAGTTGCTTTGTTAGTTCCATAACACACTGAAATCAAAATATAAATTTTCTAAATAACTTCTGTGTGGTAGCGCAAACCTACTCAAAACCAGACCTGTTAAACTCCACTGACCCGCATTTAGCTTTTGCAAGCTGCCGCAGTAAAATCACTCACAATCTGACTCCACCAATGGTAAAGCCTCCGTCCACGGCAATTTCCTGACCGGTTACAAATAATGAATCGTCAGATAAAAGCCAGGCAACGGATCCTACCACATCATCCGGTGTCCCGTTTCGACCCAACGCAGCATGGGAGGCGAGTCGGGCTGCCATATCGGGTGAAAGTGCTTCTTCAGCCATTGGACTGATTATGATACCCGGGCTGATAGCATTCACCCGAATTGCACGCGAACCAAGTTCTATTGCAAAAGTTCGCATCATTGCCAATAACGCCCCTTTGCTTGAAGCATAGGCTCCTGCACCGGGCATAACACTATTAATTGTCCATGATGCATTAATCAGGACAGAACCGCTTGCCATAAATGGCAGACAATGTTTGATCGTCAGAAAAGTACCCTGTAAATTCGTGGCAATCGGTAGGTTAAAATCTGCAATATCCGTATCGGCTAATGCTTTGAACTCCCCTAAAACTCCCGCATTGGCAAAGATTGCATCGATTGTGCCAAAGTGTTCAAAGGTTTTTCGAGCGGCGCTTTGAATCTGTTCTTCCTGAGTAATATCACAGGCGATAGCAATAGCCATCCCTCCCTCACGTTCGATTTCTGATACCAGTTTTTTAAGTGGTTCAATCCGTCGTCCAATGAGCGCAAGCTGTGCACCTTCTTTTGCCAAACGCAATGCTGAAGCCTGCCCCATGCCTGTTCCTGCACCTGTGACCAGAACGGTTTTTTTAGTAAATCGTTGTTGTCTCATGTTTTTCTCCAGTTAAATATCAACAACTGGATAGTAATTAATTAATGTTTAAATGATAATTAGCGTAATTGTGTGATTACTTTAAAGTAAAACTATCGAATGGATCTCTTTCGTGCCATGCAAGCTTTCGTGGCGGTAGTACAAACTGGCTCAATGAGTGCTGCCGCTAAACAACTTGATCTTTCCCCTGCGATGATTGGTCAGCATGTTGCTGCACTGGAGGAACGATTAAATACCCGCCTTATCAACCGCACGACTCGGCGTCAGAACCTGACAAATTTCGGATCAAGCTATTTCGAGCAGTGTCGCGATATTCTGGAGCGTCTGGCTCTGGCTGAAATGGAAGCAGAAACACTACAACAGTCACCCAGTGGAAAATTACGCATAACCGCACCGACGACATTTGGTGCAGAAGCATTGATTCCTGCTCTGAAGCGTTATCGTGAACTGGCTCCCGAGGTCAGACTCGATATAGTTCTGACGGATCGTAATGTCGATCTTGTAGGAGAAGGTATTGATGTAGCTTTTCGCATCGGCTCGCTTTCAGATAGCAGTATGATTGCACGCGCGTTAGTACCTTATAGGATGATGATTTGCGCTGCGCCTGATTATCTTGCGCGTCATGGTTGGCCTCGTCATCCTGAAGAGCTTTCTTCTCATGAGGCTATCCTTTTTACATCTGCCGCAAAGTCGTTATGGCGCTTATCAAAGGGTGAAGAGGTCGTCGAAATCGCACCAGCATGCCAGCTTATCGTCAACGGCGGCCAGGCTATTCGAGTGGCTGCTCGCAATGGCCTTGGGATAGTTATGCAGCCTGAAATACTTCTTGCTGCTGATGTTCGAGACGGATTACTTGTTCAACTTTTTCCTGAGTGGCGGTTGAGTGAACGTCCAATGTGGTTGCTTTATTACCGTGACCAGCTTATGACATTGCGTTTGCGTAGTTTTATATCATTCGCTTTGGCGGAGTTCGGCCTAAATTAATCGCAATAGGCAAACAGGAATCCATTATTTAACTTACTTGGACTGCGTCGATCAGTGGTTCCAACATACAACCGCAAAAATAATTAACGGCCACCCGCATCCAGCACAATCCCTCTCTCGGTATCCTTACACTATCAAAGCGTATTGAAGACAGCGCAGCAAAAAGATCAAAGACTCTCATAGCCGTACAACTTACTCGAATCATGGGATTTAGCGCTGAAGCGGCGGTACAGAGTTTACTACTGTGACCCAAGCCCAGTCTGCTAACTGTTTGACTTGAATAATGTAAGCTGTTCGAAATATACTCATTAACCATATTAATGTTCAAGATAAGTAGTCGTGATACTCTGCTGTAAAGGACTATACATCGATACTGCTGATGCTATTAATGGACTATTAGCGGATATTTGGCTGCTTGTGTTAGCAGTAAAGTTAATCCTCACAGAATTTGCCAGTGAAACGCTATATCGACAGGCTATTATCCTGGTAGAGAGCATCGATACGAAAAACAATAGCGGTATGCGTTACTGCTCTTTCCATAGTTGCCGTGATATGGCAAACCACCATTACTTCACATTTGGCATCAATCGCTGTTGGGTAAATACATAGGTTCATTCAAGCTCTCCCGCAGGAACTGGGAGCCTGATAATTAGAAAACATCGGATATGATCACGGAGTCAAGAACATGAGCCTGATTGATACACTGCAAAATACCTTGTCGGCAATCACCACCCTGAACCGCTACCACCTGAATATTCCTTCCTGTTCGTCGCCACTGGACGTTGAGGATTTCAGTGGGTCGGAGGCGCTAAGCCAGACTTACCACTACAGCATCCAGTTCACCAGTACTGACAAGACGATTGATGCCGAGCAGTTACTGCGCAAGCCCGCCACACTAAGCATGGGCACCGGCCCCCTGCAGACCTTGCTGCAACAGAAGGTGGTACACGGGGTGATCACCGATTTCAGCCGTATTTCTGGGTCAGCCGACCAGGCGCTGTATCGCATCACCATTGAGCCCTATATCGCGTTGCTGGATAAACAGTTCCGTACCCACCGTTTCTTTATCAATAAAACCGTACCAGAAGTGGTGGCGGAGATATTGGCAGAACACAAGTTCAAGGATTGGGAGTACGAATTCAAGCTGAAGCAAACTTATCCCCGGCGGGCGCAGATCAACCAGTATCAGGAAAGCGACCTGCAGTTTATTGAGCGCTTGCTGGCGGAGGTAGGGATCTTCTATTTCTTCACCCTGCAACCGGACACCCAGACTGAAGTTATCCACTTTGCTGACCGGCAAACCGCTTACCAGTTTGGTAAAAAACTGCCGCTAAACAGCCCATCAGGGATGAGTGACTCGGGGGCGGTGTCGGTATGGGGGCTGAGCTACCAACAAAATGTGGTGGAAGCCAGTGTGACCACCAAGGATTACAATCACCATCAGGCACAAAAAGGTCTGCAATCAACCACTGCCGATATGACGCGGGGTGATGGCGAAGGGGTCACTTATGGTGATGTCTATCACTATCAGGCCCGCCATCTGGAGGATGGGGACAAATATACCCCGGAGGCGGAAACCGGTAACTTCCATGCCCGGTTGGATCATGAGCGTTTTCTGTCACGCCAAATACAAATCAGTGGTAGCAGTACCGACCCCACCCTGAGACCGGGGCAATTGCTGACCATTACGGACAGCACGCTACCCTCAACCTTGCCGGAATTGCTACAAGCACCGATTCTGATGGTTCAGACTGGTTTTACCGCCAGCCGCAAAAATGCCTTGCGGGTGACCTTTGCCGCCGTGCCTTTCAGTGAAACCCTGTGCTGGCGACCGCCGTTAAAACACCGCCCGGTGATCAGCGGTTCGTTGACGGCACGCGTCACCAGCCCGAAAGCCAATGACATCTATGCGCATCAGGATCAAGACGGCTTGTACTGGGTGAAGTTTGATGCCGACCGGGACGCTAAAAAACCCGGTTATGAAAGCATGCCGGTGCGTTTGGCCAAGCCTTATGGGGGGGACACCTACGGCTTTCACTTCCCGTTGATCCAGGGCACGGAAGTAGCAATTGCGTTCCATGAGGGGGACCCTGACAGGCCTTACATCTCGCACGCCTTGCATGACTCACGTCACCCGGACCATGTCACCGAACTGAATAATACCCGCAATATCATTCGTACCGCAGGCCTCAATAAACTGCGCATGGAGGACAAACGCGGGGCTGAGCATATCAAGCTCAGTACCGAATATGCTGGCAAGAGCCAACTGAACCTGGGGCATAACGTTGATCAGGAACGTAAACTGCGCGGTGAAGGTGCCGAATTACGTACCGATAAGTGGGTAGCGGTACGGGGTGGTAAAGGTATTCTTATCACCGCAGATATGCAAGCTACAGCGAAAGGTAACATGCTGGAGATGCAACCAACGCTGGATCGGCTGAAAGATGCCAGTGAGCAGATGAAATCGCTGTCTGATGATGCCAAAACCGCCCAAGGGGAGCCCGCTCAGCTAGAGGCACAGCTTGCTTTTATGCGTGAGCAAATTGAGCAACTCAAGGAAGCGGTAGCGGTACTCAGCGCCCCGAAAGGGATCGCCCTGAGCAGTGGTAAGCATTTACAACTTACCGCAAGTCAAAACCTGATGTTGAATGCCGGGGCTGATGCGGATATGGGGGTCATCAAGCGTCTGTTTATTGGCGTGGGTGAGGGCCTTAGCCTGTTTGTACGTAAGCTGGGGATGAAACTGATTGCCAATCAAGGGCCTGTGACCATCCAGGCGCAAAACGACCAATTGCAATTGTTGGCACGTCTTGGCTTGGAGATCGTCAGTACCGAAGATGAAATACACATTGTCGCCAAGAAGAAAATCATACTCAATGCAGGCGGCAGTTACCTCACGCTGGATCCTTATAAAATCGAACTGGGTACCAACGGTGATTTCATCGTGAAATCCGCTGACTTTTCTTACAATGGTCCGGCGAGTATGCAAGCCAACCATCCTGAATATCCGCCACTGCAGGCCAATATCAAGCAAACGTTACGGCTCAGTTCATTGCTCGCCCCTAACGCGGCGGGTTCGAGTTGGGTGGGGATGCCTTACACCCTGTATGCGGATGGGGCCCCCGTCAGTAAAGGGGTGTTGGACGCCACTGGACAAGTGGAGATTGAACACCAAGTGGTGACGAAAAATTACACACTGGAAATGGCCAACGGCGTTAGCTACAACATCCCGGTAGTGAGTGCATATAGCAACCCAGAGCAAGGGGTGCTGGCTAACAGGGGGCTGCATAACTATTCGGGGCAGGCGAGCGATGTAGGGGAAAACACAAAGTCTCGTAACCTGTATGCAGAAGTGTTAGAAGGACGCAACAATAAGGAAGAAAGCGTATGAGTAAGCCAGAGATTACTGTACCTATCGCGACTTGTGAAACCAATCAGGCCACTATTACTCCTCCCTGGTTTGTCGTCAAAGAGGATGAGTGCAGTCTTACCAAGGCGACGTATAAACCGTTGGTGAATGGCGAAGAAGCATTTGCAGCGGTGTACCACGCAATTGCCAATGCACAAAAAACGGTCGATATTATTTGCTGGGGCTTTCAGCCGTCTATGTTTTTTCTTCGTGATGGTCAAGCACCTTGTATTGGAGAGTTACTCAGAACTCTCGTGCGGGAAAAGCAAGTACAGGTGCGTATTTTGGGGTGGGAAATGCCACTCAATGCTGCAGGAGCCGGAGGCGAGGCTAACTTGCCGGGTAAACCTGGTATAAAGCCTCGCGCTGGGCAAAGTGCCACTGACGAGCAACATGAATATGATAAAAGATGGTTTTTAGAACATACATGGTACGATCTGAAAGTGTTACCAGGCAATTCCGCAGTTTGGCCTAATACGGCAGCCAATACAATGTCAAAAACAACCCAAGCTTGGCCGAACCCACAAGCTAGCGGGATGTCACCTAATACCCAGTTTTGGCCTAATCCAGCGCCAAAAGAAGATAATTTGAAAGGTATAATGGGTGAACGTTGGCCCCTTTTTGTCGGCCGTGGATTTGGTACACTCAATCGAGCAGAAATTGCCTATCGTGCCTCTTTTAAAGCCTTTGACAAAGATCTCAGTCTATCAACAATTGGTGGTCTAGCTGGAGCTCCCTCTCACCATCAAAAAACTGTGCTGGTAGATTTTGAATTACCCGAATCGGCGGTGGGATTTGTTATGGGGCATAATATGCTGGACGAATATTGGGATACTGATGCCCACACCGCAGAGCGTCGCCCTGGTGCAGATTCATTAGAATATCGTGAGAACGTATTCGGTTTTCTCCGGGAGCCCAATAAGGGGCCAACCGGTTTCTTGCCGCGCCAAGATATCTCTAGCCAGGTAACTGGCCCGATTCTGGCTGGCCTGCATAAAAACTTTGCCACCGCCTGGCAGAGGGAAACCGGAGAGGATTTGCTTACTGCCCGCAAGGCTGATGAGGTGGCCAAACGGCTAGAACCTCGGCCGGAATATGGTACGGAACTGCCGGCACAACTGGTGCGCACCCAACCGCAGGAAGGAATGCGTGAGATAGAAGCGCTTTATCTTAATGCGGTGAATAATGCTACTCAGTTTATCTATATTGAAAACCAGTATTTTCGCTGGCCCGCCTTGGCAGAGGCGATCAAAACAACAGCGGCGGCTCAGACAGCCGGGGGTAAACAGGGGGCGATACATCTGTTTGTAACCACCAATGTGACCGACGGCGGAATAGGTGCTGGAACGGTGAATACCCAACGTATGATGGCAAGCCTAGGGCGTGCGGATATGATCCCCGAAGTGACTAAATTGGGTAAGATAAAGAAAATTCCTGTACCTGATATAGATATAGACTTGAGTAATCCCCCTGATAAGGCAGCCATGGATAAATATCAGCAGGAAGTAAAAGAGTATGAAGCGAAAATTGAGGAGATTAAAAGTACCCCTATTATGCAAGGCCCCACTCCCCCAGGCCTGAAAATGCATATCTGCTCGTTGGTGGCGCCAGATTCACCAGGAAACAGTTGGATGCCGGTTTATATCCACTCCAAACTGATGATTATTGATGATGTCTTTACCACCCATGGCTCGGCGAATATCAACACCCGCAGTATGCAGGTGGATAGCGAAATGAATATCGCCCACGATTCGCACCTCGTGACTAAAGCCATGAGGCAACGGTTATGGAAATTGCATACTCAGTCCACTGTAAATACTGATGATTCTGATGGGGAAGGTGAGCAGAAGGATATCACTAAGGCTTGGGGGAATGATCCGGCAAAAGCGTTTGGGGTTTGGGATTTTTTGCTCAAAGAAAACAAGCGACGCCAGAGTAAAAAACTCCCCCCGATAGCTTCAATAATTGAGTTTCTTTATCCCTCTGCAACCTGGGCGGACCTAGACTAATGCGCACCCTATTACTGCTATTTTCCTGCCTGCTGCTGATCGCTTGTGATCCCGGTAGCACAACCAATTCGATTAAAAAAGAGGCCCCGATGGACCCACTTAGTGATATTAAAGCCAAGCTGGCGTTTACCTGCAAACATGAAGTGATCCCTGAACCGAAAGCAGAGGCCGATATGTTGTTTAAATACGCCCGTTGGCTGCAAGTGAATAATCAACTAAAACCGGACCCCAAGGTGGACCAGGAGGTGGATCGGTTGTATCGCATTGCTGCCGCCAACGGCCACGTTAAAGCCAGTATTAACCTGCAAAATGGCGGCATGCGCGGCCAGTTCCATCTACGTAGTGCAGAATATTTACGCATTAGCCAGCAGTTGATTGATGCCAAGGTTGCCTCGGGATACTACTTTATTGCGGTCTATCTGGAACAAGGTGCAGCAGGCTTAAAGCAAGACCCGGAGATGGCGTTGCGTTATTACCGCAAGGCGGCGGATGAGGGCAGTGCGCTGGCACAGACCTATGTTGCTGATAAGCTGGAGCCCATTGATATCGCCCCTGATATCGCGCGCCAAATGCGTCGTTGTGCTGCGGAACAAGGCAATGGAGATGCAGCTTTGGCTTTAGCGATCGATCTTAAAATTGATGGACACTATCAAGATGCATTGAAGATATTTCAATTAGGGGTGGCTGCGGGGAATGAAACGGCAGCCTCTGCTTTAGAGAGCGGATTTCATGGGCCTACTTCCCCCAGTAACATGTATTATCTTGCCTTACAAAAAGATCCCGAGAGAGCCCAGCGTTATGAAAAAATCTGGAAGGTGTTAAGTGACTACTCTTATGCCAACCCCTCAGTACCAGAAATCAATGAGATTGTACCGCTACCCCCGGCACCATTGCCTGCCTGGGACGGTAAGTTGAAATGGCTAGAAGCGCGTGAGGCCAATATTCCACCCCCAAAACCAGCCGAATCACTGATCGCAGAATTGGCACAAGCGAAAAAGCTTAACCCGCTTACCGGTCGCCCTCTGCCAGATTCACCGGATTTTGATAACAACACCGGTGCGCAGTTGTTGTGCCATAGTGGTGACGTTTGCCCGAAAAGTGGTTACTGGGTGGCTTGGTCGGCCTATGGCAGGATCAATCAACAAAATCGCTATTTTAAGCAGGGTATGCTGATGCCCATTGCACGAGTAGAAAGTTATCGACCACGTATTTGGCCGCTGAACCCCAAATATGTGGTGCAGGATATAGCCGTAGAATGGAGCCTCCTAGGCGAAGCATGAGATTAACGCTTATTTTTATCGACTGATTATGTTGAAGGAACAGGACTGATGCGCTGCTTGTTATTGCTTGTTTGTTTTCTGTTGGGCGCCTGTGACCCGGGCAGCGCATCTAGCTCGGTGAAAAAGGGTGTCTCGCTAGACCCACTTAGTGATATTAAAGCCAAGCTGGCGTTTACCTGCAAACATGAGGTGATCCCCGAACCAACGGCAGAGGTCGATGTGCTGTTTAAATATGCCCGTTGGCTGCAAGTGAATAACCAGCTTAAGCAGGACCCCAAGGTAGATCAAGAGGTGGAGCGGTTGTATCGTATTGCGGCTGCCAATGGCCACGTTAAAGCCAGCATTAATCTACAAAATGGCGGCATGCGTGGTCAGTTTCATCTGCGTAGTGCCGAGTATTTACGCATTAGCCAGCAGTTGATTGATGCCAAGGTTGCCTCTGGTTACTATTTTATCGCGGTCTATCTGGAACAAGGTGCTGCGGGCTTAAAGCAAGACCGGGAGATGGCGTTGCGCTATTACCGTAAAGCGGCGGATGAGGGCAATCCGCAGGCGCAGGCTTACGTTGGCAGAAAACTGGCCCCCATTGATATCGCTCCAGAGATTGCGCGGCAAATGCGTCGTTGTGCTGCTGAGCAGGGCAACATCGATGCGGCCGCAATGCTCGCTAGCGATCTTAAAATCAACAAACAATACCAGGCAGCACTGGAGGCCTACCAATTAGGAGTAGCTGCTGGTGATGAAACCTCCGCCTATACATTAGCAAACACATTTTCTGGAGTTCCCGCTAGCGATAGTGGGAACTATCTTGCCCAACAAGCAGATCCCGAACGTGCCCAGCGTTATGAACAAATAAGTAATATACTGGGTAACTATTCCTACGCTCACCCCACTGTGCCGGAAATTAACGAGATTGTGCCGCTACCCCCGGCACCATTGCCTGCCTGGGACGGTAAGTTGAAATGGCTAGAAGCGCGCGAAGCCAATATTCCGCCCCCAAAACCAGCCGAATCACTGATCGCAGAATTGGCACGAGCGAAAAAGCTTAACCCGCTTACCGGTCGCCCCCTGCCAGACTCCCCGGATTTTGATAACAACACCGGTGCGCAGTTGTTGTGCCATAGTGGTGACGTTTGCCCGAAAAGTGGTTACTGGGTGGCTTGGTCGGCCTATGGCAGGATCAATCAACAAAATCGCTATTTTAAGCAGGGTATGCTGATGCCCATTGCACGAGTAGAAAGTTATCGACCACGCATTTGGCCGCTGAACCCCAAATATGTGGTGCAGGATATAGCCGTAGAATGGAGCCTCCTAGGCGAAGCATGAGATTAACGCTTATTTTTATCGACTGATTATGTTGAAGGAACAGGACTGATGCGCTGCTTGTTATTGCTCGTTTGTTTTCTGCTGGTCGCTTGTGACCCAGGCAGTGCATCTAGCTTGGTGAAAAAGGGTGTCTCGCTAGACCCACTCAGTGATATTAAAGCCAAGCTGGCGTTTACCTGCAAACATGAAGAGATCCCCGAACCGACAGCGGATGCCGATATGCTGTTTAAGTACGCCCGCTGGCTGCAAGTGAATAACCAGCTTAAGCAGGACCCCAAGGTGGATCAACAGGTGGAGCGGTTGTATCGCATTGCCGCCGCCAACGGGCACGTTAAAGCCAGTATTAACCTGCAAAATGGCGGCATGCGTGGTCAGTTCCATCTGCGTAGTGCCGAGTATTTACGCATCAGCCAGCAGTTGATCGATGCCAAGGTCGCCTCTGGCTACTACTTTATCGCGGTCTATCTGGAACAAGGTGCGGCTGGCTTAAAGCAAGACCCGGAAATGGCGTTACGTTATTACCGGAAAGCGGCCGATGAGGGAAGTGCACTGGCACAGGCCTATGTCGCTGATAAGTTGGCCCCCATTGATATCGCCCCCGATATCGCACGCCAAATGCGCCATTGTGCCGCTGAACAAGGCAATGGCGATGCGGCACTGGTTCTAGGTAGCGACCTTCAAGATGATGGAGATTATCAAGACGCTCTGGAGGTTTACCAATTAGGGGTGGCTGCAGGTAATTCCACTTCGGCCTCAACGCTAGCAGATGGATTTGCTGGGGCTCTCCCGTCAGATACGTTGAATTATCTTGCCCTACAGAAAGATCCCGAACGCGCCCAGCGTTATGAAAAAATCTGGAAGATACTCAGTAACTACTCCTACGCCCACCCCTCAGTGCCGGAAATTAACGAGATTGTACCGTTGCCCCCGGCACCGTTGCCTGCCTGGGATGGTAAGTTGAGGTGGGTGGAAGCGCGCGAGGCCAATATTCCGCCCACCAAACCAGCCGAATCACTGATAGCGCAACTGGCACAAGCGAAAAAGCTTAACCCGCTTACCGGTCGCCCACTGCCAGATTCCCCGGATTTTGATAAAAACACGAGTGCCCAACTGACATGCCGTAGTGGCGAACTTTGCCCGAAAAGTGGTTACTGGCAGGTGGCTTGGTCAACCTATGGGAGTGTCAATACAAAAAACATCCGTCACTTTAAACAGGGCACCCCGATGCCCATTGATCGTGTAGAGAGCTACCAACCCCGCATCTGGCCGCTTGATCCTAAGTATGTCGTGCAGGACATGGCTGTAGAATGGTGGTTCTTGGGGGAAGCGTAGTGATGTGGTATCTGGATAAATGAAGTCACGGTGAGTACAGGCATTAGGGGCATTGCCGTGAGTGACAGGGAATTTAATTTAGGAACTGAATAGTTATGATGAGAAATAAAAATATCTGGTTGGTCGTCGCCATATTATTAGGTATCGTTGGTTTTTTTAGCACATTCTTTACTATGCTGAGTGCCATGTGTACCGGTGATTGCTCTATAGTTTTCGCAAGGACTACAGCAACTGTGGGCTTATTTTCGTTGGGGGCGGCATTCTTTTCTGCTATTTACTCAGTTTGCCTTTCTGGGAGCGAGGAGAAACGGTCGTCAGGCAATACGCTAGTGAAAATACTGGGTGTTCTGACTGCGCTGATAACAGGTTTTCTTTTTTTCCTGATTATTGTATTTCTCGGCTAGATATAACCCACTCACCTTAAAGGAATGGTTCTGTTTAACTGATTGTTATTTTTTGTTTCCTGCTAAAAAAACTTGAATTTCTTGTTAATAAAACTGACGAGGATGGAATAAAAAATGAAAGGCATTATTCGTATTGGTGATAACAATACCGGCAATGGCTCGGTACTGAGTGGTTCGAGCAAGATGAAATTTATGGGGATTGGCGTAGCGCGCCAAGGTGATCCGGTTAGCTGTTCAAAGCATGGGCAAAACAGTATTGCTGAAG
The DNA here is from genome assembly GCF_057180565.1 of Serratia sp. HNCC26DJ244. NCBI lineage: Bacteria > Pseudomonadati > Pseudomonadota > Gammaproteobacteria > Enterobacterales > Yersiniaceae > Serratia > Serratia sp. HNCC26DJ244. Next base: position 117,329 of record NZ_JBXUGO010000012.1, read on the forward strand.
GGCACCCTAGCTTTAAGGACAACGGCGTTCCTGTTGCCTTTAACGGACACCGTTGTGCTTGCGGTTGTGTGCTCATTTCAAGTTTGCCACAAGCAGCGGCAAGCTAACATGGCGATTAATCTTAAACTCATTCCGGCACCGGCCACGCGTCCCGCTCCCCCCAAATGGTGGGTGTGGTTGCTATTACTGATCGTTGCTTTATTTGGTGGCATTGCTTATGCCGTACTCATTAACCAAACAAAAACCGAGATAAACAACCAAGACTTTTGGGAAACAGCGTTGGCTATCCCTGTGTCGTTCTGGCTGTTCTTACTGTTTTTGCGTCTGGTTTGGTATCAGGGGGTATCAGCAATGGCAAATGACTGGGATCGCGATCGTGAGAAAATGATTGAGCACGAAACCCAACGGGGTCGGCGCTCTTTGCAAATATTGGGCCTCAGCCTGAATAGCGCATTGCGCGAGCTTGATGATACAGATGGGCAGACCCAGTGGCACGCATTGCAGGCCAGAACACAGGTGCTTAAAACACAGGCATCCTGGCAGAGTGATAAAGGGATACGCCATAGTCGGTTGGCGCGGCGAGCGGACGAGGCCCTGGAGCCGTTGCTGACCCGTGAATTCACTAACCTGCTGGATGAATTGAGCCGTTTGTTATTGTCGGTACCTGTGGATGTGCCATTGGCATTATTGATAGAAAATCACAGTCGTTTACCTAATGAGCAGGTGCAGGCTCTCTGGCAATCCAGTTGGCAGGCCAGCCAGATCAAACACCGCGTGATACCGGTTGAGGGCAGCGGCCTGGCTGCGGTGGACCAGTGGCTGGATCAACGTGCCCATGAGCAATCGCTGTTACTGGTGGTGGCAATGCAAATTGAACCGGAATCACCGGAAGGGACAGCGGAAGCAGTCATTGGTTTATTGCTGGGAAATCCTCACTTGCAGACTGAACTGGCACCGATGGCCAGCCTGCATCGGCCGGAACAAGCCCATGGAATCGTACCCGAAGACGTGAACTATGCGTTGGTGCAGTCTCTGGATTGGGGGCCAGTGTCTGCAGATGAAGTCACTGCGGGTTACATGATAGGCGTTGATGCAACGTGGCATACGGCGATTGCCATGGGGTTGGAAGGCTCGTCAAGTCCGATAAAAATCGGCCAGGATCTGCAAGATCTGGGCAGTAGTCTGGGCTATCCTGGGCCCGCCGCCCCTTGGCTTGCTGTTGCCTGCGCAGCAGTAGAATGCGCTGGCGGTAAACCTCAACTTATTGTTAGTGGTGATAACCAGGCGAATACACCGCTTTGGGCCACACTGGTCACGCCAGTAACCCAATCATAGGGGGAATCCCTGGGTAGGTAGCAGACGACGCCGTCATGTGACACCACCATTGATATTCATTCGGTATGGTATAACATCCCTTGGCTCGGTTACGGTAATTAATCACCGAGGGATGCCGTGTATCGGTATGTATTTGTGATGTCGGAATCCTCTTTTTCAATCATCAAATAGGACGATTAAATGTTAAAGAAATTTATCCTTTTCACTCTATTATCTGTGATGTCGGCGACGGGTTTTTCTGCTGAGCCTACTCGTCCTGAAGTGGCTGAGTATGTTAAGGCGTGGGAGGGCAATCAGGGTATTCAAGTGTGGACGCTGCGCTATGGCACGCGCGCCGAAAATAAATCATTAGTGCAGATCACAAATGCAGACCATGAATGGGATAAGAAAATTCAGTTGATGGATGTTGAGAATAAGGGGGAGCGTAGCGACTATAGCGTCAAGGTGGATGGCAAGAAATTTGTGGTGCTGATCATTAACAACAATAATTCGGGCGAGTTGTATCTGCCTGGCGAGAAGACAGCACAGTATATCTCTTACAGCAAATCGCTTTCTGATGAAGGGAATGCACAGTTTTTCTTGACCGATTTTCTTAAGCAAGAAGGCAAGTTGCCAAACAGCGGGCAAAATTGATCAGATTGCTAAAGTAATGTGAGACCGGGATTGAGGTTTTGCGTACTGATTACGCTGAGGGTCGGCGATAATTAACGTACTAACTCTGTTGCCGGTTCTTCATCCTTAACTGAGGCGAATAAGGGTGACCCTGGGCACGGCTCCTGTTCAGCCTCCATTGCCAATGCTGTAGATTCAGAACATGTTTAAATAACACCATCATCTTCAGCATTGGCTACCATGACACGTCTTTAAAGCAACTTTACTCTTTCGGAATCGTATACCCTTCCGATTTCGCTAATTTGTCCAGCACGTTCAAATCTACGATCAGGTCATTCACATCGTTATCCAGCAGGCGCTGATTCATATCGCTGAAAACATGGCTCATGTCGCTAAATGCCTGCCAGGTTTGCTGCCGTATTTTAGCAAATTCGGGGGATGAGGAACTCTGAGCGGAAAGGCGGATAAAGCGATCAAGACTGGTACGGATAATCGGCAGGTAGCGGTTTAAAAACTGCGTGCCGCGTGCGGTATCGCGCTCATCACTTTTCATACTTTGCAAGATAGACTGTGTTTTGAGGCTGATGGTATCGATCAGGGGGATGAAATCCGCCGGTAGGGCTTTTTTGAGCCGCTGGATTTCCTGCAGTGTAGTCAGGTAAGTCTGCATATCAAAAGAGTAAGGGTTGGGGGGAGCAACAGGGGGTGGGGTATTCTCCACCACGGTCTGTTTCACAGGAACGGATGGTGAGCGTTTTTTAGTAACACGTTCAATCAGCAGTGTGATGGCATCGTGATAGACAATACCGACAATAATGATGCCGACCAGCAAAATGTAATACCACAGCGGAGCGGAGGTGATTAAAAGAGGGTTATCCGCTATAGCGATAAAGATGATCAAGAGCGGGAATATGCTGCCAAGGCTTATTTTACGACGGTTAATCGTATAGATGATGAAAGCGGTCAGCCCGCCGAAGATCAGCCCCATAATGCCGTAACCAGTAAAAATAGAGACAACGGTGGCAATAATTCCTAATAAAGTGGCGGCTGGGTTTGGCTGAAAGGGGAACAGTAGCAGCATATTTAAATAGACCAGCGCGCTGATAGGTCCATTCAAGTCTTGTGGTTCCTTATCCGGGAAAGCATCCACGATATTCAGGTTAGTCAGGATTGTTTTTCCGTCAGTTATTGCGCCCGTGATGAAGGCAACAAAGTGGAAGCCAATACGCCGGGCAACCCGTTTGATTTTACTTTTGGTCGACGTTAAAACATCGACGACGGGATTATTTTGGGGGTTGTCTGACATCAGGTGCTCCGTATGGTCCTTAGTGAATGCTGCGATAACTGGGCAGAGGATAAGGTTTTAGCCCACACCTCATGTCAGTGCGACGAAAGCCACACTAGCATGAGGTGCTATATACCCGCATATTAGTAGCGTGAAGTGGCCTCTGTGAGTCGCAGACGCAGATTCTCTTCCATGGTGGCGAGTTCTTTTTCCGCTTCGGCACGGCGTGTACGTGCATTATCGGCGATTTTCATTGTCTCTTCGATGGTATTGATCAGTTTGTTTTGTACCTCACGCAGCGTACCCACATCGACGATCGAACGTTCTACCTCGTTGGCGGTGGCAATGCTGCTTTGCTGCAGGATCTCGGCATTTTTCAGCAGAAGTTGATTCGTGGTGTCCGAGACCTCTTTCTGCAGGCGTGCCGCTTTGCTCTGCGCATTCAGTGTCATCGAGAGCACCATTTGGCTTTTCCAAATGGGTAGGGTAGCCAGAATACTGCTTTGTATTTTTTCAGCAAGTTGCTGGTTGGTACTCTGTACCATACGAATCTGCGGTGCAGTCTGAATAGCAATGGTTCTTGACAGATCAAGGTCATGCAAGCGACGTTCAAAGCGGTTGATGTTCTCGATCATGTCTTTGACCTGCTGTGCCATCATCAGGTTTTTAGAGGTATCAGCCTCCTGTTTGAGTGCAGGGAGTTCGATTTCGCTGACGTGTTGCAGCTTTTGCTTGCCCGCATCAATGTAAAGCGTCACTTCGTTATAAAAATTAAAATTCCGCAGATAAAGCTGCTCGAGTGTTTCGATATCCCGCATCAGGGTGATCATCGATTGGTCGAGGTGGTTTGCAATGTTGTCAACCTGCTCAGTCAATACTTGATTGTTGATTTTGAATTGCTCAGCCTGCTTGAACAGTTTGCCCACAATAGGCAGGCTGGCGAGAAAGTTGCTGCGCTTCTCTTCCTTGGTGAACGGGTCATTTTCACGGATACGTAGAACCAGATCGGACAGCAACTGGCCGACTTCACCACCGTCTCTGGCTTTGATCTTGTGGAGCAGGGTATCGGCAAACTGGGCTATTTCAGCCATCGGTTTTGCCCCATATCCCATTACCATACCGGTTTCGGCAATATTAATTTGCGAAGCCAGTGCGGTGACTTGCACAGGGTCAGGATGGTAGGTTTCAGGGAGCCCTTCCTGGGGATTCTGGATGGCGGTAGAGCTGACAAGTTGTTGGTTATTATCCATGAACATCACTTCCTGGGGATCTGTTTTTGAGGTCAGCAGTAGAGTAAAAAACTGCCCGGATGTTTTGCTGAAAATTTATATAAAAATCAGTGTGATGTCAATCGGTTGCTTTTAGCAGAAAAAGAAGACTCAAGGGTGACTTATCCCGGCTGTTTTTTGGGAAATACCAGGAAAAGCCTTTTATCTAAGACGCGCACAACAATATGATTGTTTGATGTTTTCACCCTGCTTGAGCTGAACAAACTCAGGTTGATTCCAATTTTTGAAGGCAGCACAAATTCAGGTGAGCTGATAGTACAGCCGATTAAACGATACCCAACAATTCCCGTCAGGTTTAATCAATCACAGCATTGATGCATTTGGCATTGATTATTTTTAGCCAAGCGACAATATAATTGGCAGACAAGGTGGTTATATTCTCACTGCAGATTTTGGTAAATCTCTTCTTCCTGAGCAAAGTGCAAACGTAAAATGACATCCAAACTATAGAGAACACGCTGTAATTCGGTGATGGTTTCGCTGTTAGTGCTGCCGTCTGCTGGCATGCTATCAATAAGGCGTTTGAGTCGTCGGCCTAATTCAAAGATTTCTCGGTGAGTTCGACTCATGGCTGCCATGGGGTCGTCTCCACCCAAGAGGTCAGCAAGCACCGGATACACATCGCTATCATCGGAGCGTTCATGGGGGAATAATTTTTCTTGTAGCATCGCTTCCAATGCCACCGCAGCTTGCCTGACTTGAGCGGGTGCTGTCATATTCAGCCGATTAGTGAAGTCAGTCAGGTGGTCGAGCACCGGAGTGAGAGCAAGGTGATCACCGCGCAGAGCTTGCAATTGGTTGGCGGATAATGTGTGGTGGCTGACGCGCAGCGGGGCAATTTGCAGCGCGCGCAATGCGTTCAAGATAACCGCAACGTCAATCAATTCCTGGAGTAGTGCACCGTAGAGCGGCGGCAGATAACCCAAGGCGGCAACCAGCATGGCGACGGCGGAGAGGCTCATACCGGCAATAACACTTTGTACTGCAATTGAACGTGTCAGGCGTGCGGTATGCAGTGCTTCGGCCAGGCGGTCGAGTCTGTCCACCAAAAGCACAACATCTGCGGCTTCGGACGATGCCGCCGCACCGCGCACCCCCATGGCGATGCCCACATCAGCAGCAGCCAGCGCTGGTGCGTCATTCACGCCATCACCCACCATAATCGTGGTCCCCAAGGAACGGCCTGATTCAATCGCCGCTTGTTTCCCAGCAGGCGTCTGCTCAGCCAGTACCTCATCAACCCCCACTGCGGTTCCAATGGTTTCGGCAATTTGTCGATTGTCGCCGGTCAGCATCACAATACGTTTGATACCCGCTTTGCGCAGCAATCGCAAAGCGCGCGGAGTTTCAACCCGGATCTGGTCCGCTAAATGCAACGCGCCAGCGATTTTCCCATCCAGGGCGACAAAGACCGCAGCGCCACCATCCTCGGCCACTTGCTGAAGAAATGCCGGGGTCCACTCAGGGGATGACGCCAGTGTAGAAACGAATTCGTAAGAACCGATGGCTACGGGTTGCCCATCCAGTATCCCGCTCAGGCCTGCGCCGCCTTGTTCCTGAACGGCGGAGGGGAGCGATAAGGAAAGGCCTCTTTCCCGTGCGGCAGCGACCACGGCGTTGGCAATCACATGCCCGGACATCTGGTCCATTGATGCCGCGACACCCAGAATAACGTTAGGGTTAATATTGCGACTGGTTCTAATGGAAACCAGGCGCGCCTGTCCACTGGTCAATGTGCCAGTCTTGTCAAAAAACAATACTTTGGCTTGTGCCAGTTGCTCCAAGGTACCGCCGCCCTTGATCAGAATACCGCGCTTAGCACATATCGACATACCCGACACAATGGCGATCGGAACTGAGAGGATAAGGGGACAAGGGGTGGCGACCACCAGCACCGCCAGTGCTCGCACCGGGTCACCGCTCAAAAGCCAGGCTGCACCAGCGACCCCCAGCGACAAGGGGACAAACCACAGCGCATAGCGGTCAGCAAGGCGAGATGCAGGCGCTTTCGAACTTTGAGCGGCAGAAACCAGCCGAATAATACCGGCGAAAGTGCTTTCATCTGCATTGGCCGTCGCCAGCATTTCAAATGGTGCACCCGCATTGAGTACGCCACTGCGCAGCGCGTCCCCTTTTTTGCGCTCAACGGGGGTTGACTCGCCGCTTAGCATAGATTCATCCAACAGGGCTATTGTCGAGATCAAACTGCCATCAACGGGGACCGTTTCTCCACTGCGCACCAATAGCCGGTCGAGAGGAGCCACCTGCTCCAAGGGGATCTGCACCAGCTCATCTTGGTTGTTGTCAACGCTTTTAAGCCGGTTGGCGGTTCGCGGTGCCTTTGCCAGCAAAGCAGACATTTCCCGCCCGGCACGACGTTGCGCGAAGCTTTCCAGCGCTCTACCGCTGGCCAGCATGACGGCGATCACCACCCCGGTGAGATATTCCTCCAAAACGATAGCGCCGCCGATGGAAATTAAAGCCAGCAGGTCGACTCCGGCCTCACGCCTGGCAAGTGCGTGCAGTGTGTCATATAACAAAAATGTAATCGCAGGGACCGAGCCGCCGATCCAAATCCAATGAGCCCATTCTCGATAGCCACTCCAGAATAAAGCCAGGCCAAAGAACAGGGCTCCCCCAGATATAGCAAGGATCAGTAAGTTGACGGACCAACGTTGTTTCATAGTGAGCAATTCCCCCCAAGTACGGTCATCGACGTATTGGAACCCGTGGGTAAAATACCGGAGTATTAACTCCCAACCTCCGGATAGAGTTGAGTATGACCATTTTTTTCATCTCAAGAGAGGAGAGTGATCGCATTTTGTACTGGAAGAACGGCTGGGTGACGAAACCTTACTACTTCAGTAAGGTTTCGTGGAAATACTTATTAGGCACTTAACGGACAACAAGAACCGAGCATTTTGCGTGACGAACTACCGCCGCCGCATTTGAGCCCAGTAGATAGTTGATGATCCCAGGATGGTGTGAAGCAATGACAATCAAATCGGCGTTAATGTAATCAGCAAGATTGAGGATTTCGTCTTTGGGGGAGCCTAACGCTAGGTGTTTTTTAATCTTGTCTTTCGGGAGGCCAAATTTATCAATAATTTCAGAAAGCATTGATAGCGCTTCATTTTTAATCTTTTCTTGGTCTGGAACTTCGCCTGAATAAGCCAAGCCAAGAGAGGCGTAATAAGGGAAAATTGGAATCACTGTCAGAAAATGAATCTGAGCTGCATCAATCAGGCCGGACTGCATTTCAACATGAGCCATGATTTTTTGGGTAAATTCGGGATCTGAAATATCTATGGGCACTAGAATTGAGTGATACATATATTCAATCTCCTGCTTTTATGCCTGTGCTAATTATAGCAGCTATCTTGAGCTGTCATTGTCAAGACAAGGAGATTTGAATCGTGGTGATTACTTAATATATGAGTCCAGTACCTTTAATACCACCGCAAGGTCTTCCTCGCGTTTCTTTTCCTCACCTTCATGCACAAGATGTTCTGTCAGGTGCCCTTTAATAACCTCGCGCATTAATCCATTCACCGCCCCGCGTATTGCGGCTATCTGTTGTAGTACGGCAGCACACTCATGGGGCTCGTCCAACATTTTTTTCAATGCCACGACTTGCCCCTGAATCTTGTTGGTACGGGCTTTAATTTTTTGCTTATCACGGATGGTATGCGACATTCTGGACCCTCTTTTACGCCAAAAGCGGTATGACTATAACACCCTCATTCTACTGGGGGGTAGTATATTTTACTGGGGGGGAGTAGAATTCGCCTCATCCTGTCTAAGCAAGAACTATTATCATGAACGACTTTTCAACCCTTTTGCAGCAAGGAAACGCATGGTTCTTCATTCCTAGTGCCATTTTACTCGGTGCACTCCATGGGCTGGAGCCTGGCCATTCAAAAACCATGATGGCGGCGTTCATCATTGCTATCAAAGGCACGGTCAGGCAGGCGGTTATGCTGGGGCTGGCAGCCACGCTTTCACACACCGCAATCGTTTGGTTGATTGCCTTTGGTGGGATGTATCTCAGCAATAAGTTCACCGCCGAATCTGCCGAACCCTGGCTACAGTTAGTTTCCGCTGTAATCATCTTTGGCACGGCACTTTGGATGTTCTGGCGGACCTGGAAAGGGGAAAGAAACTGGTTGGAAGGGATGCAGGAAGATGAAAAGCATCACCATCATGATGAGTCGCGCCGGATAGATACCGGTCATGGTCATATTGAGCTCTCCATCTTTGAAGAGGGTCAACCACCACACTGGCGTCTACGCACACTCAGTGGTAGAAAATGGCAAGCCAGTGACGTTTCATTAGTCACTCATAGAGCAACCACGGACATTTCACAGTGTTTTGATTTTGTTGATCACGGTGATTATCTAGAATCCAGATTGCCCATTCCGGAGCCCCATCACTTTAGTGTCTGTTTGTCGCTAGGCCATCGCGGCCATATCCATGATTATAAGCTGGATTTTCACGAGCATGAGCACGAACATGAACATGGTCATGCCGCGCTTGCTGGCCTGGAGGTAAATTCTAAGGAATATCAGGATGCTCACGAACTCGCTCATGCAAACGATATTAAGCACCGCTTTACCGGAAAAGAAGTCACCAACGGACAGATCCTGCTGTTCGGCCTGACGGGGGGGCTTATCCCTTGCCCGGCGGCGATTACGGTGCTGCTCATCTGCATCCAACTTAAAGCGTTACCATTAGGAGCGACGTTGGTTGTGAGTTTCAGCATTGGGCTTGCCTTGACGTTGGTCACTGTCGGTGTTGGTGCCGCTGTAGGGGTACACCAGGTTGCAAAACATTGGGGGGGATTTAATAAAATGGCCAAAAAAGCGCCTTATTTTTCAAGCGCTCTGATTGGACTTGTCGGGGTTTATATGGGTATTCATGGGTATCTGGGCATTATAAGTTAAGTGTTCTGGTCGGCTTTTTGGGGCCGGACAAAAATATTGGCGCTGACACTCTTGTCACCGCCAGTGTCCAGAATGATTAGGCCATTATGCTGCCTTTCTATCGGGGCAGAGAGAAGGTGAAGCGGGTTGAGACTGCATCGGAAACAACGCTAATTTTACCCTGATGGGCTGTTACGATGGATTTTACGATAGCCAGGCCGATACCACTTCCTTCACTTTTTCTTTGCCTGGAGGGGTCAACACGATAAAAGCGCTCAAACAGTAACGGTAAGTGTTCTTCTGGGATGGGTGAACCAGGATTTTCAACGGTAATATCAACCCAAGCAGCCAATGTGTTAACACGAACGCTGACTTTCATTCCTCGCGGGGTGTGACGAATGGCATTCGATATGAGGTTATTAAGGACTCGGCGCAACATAAGCGGATCGCCGGTAATAATGGCAGGATTACCTTCAAATGACAGGCTCACTTCCTGTTCTTCTGCCCAGGCTTCAAAAAACTCGAAGACCTTAATGGTTTCTAAGCGGATATCTATCATTGATCTTTCAAGAATCAATTGGTTATTGTCCGCCTGAGACAGAAACAGCATGTCATTCACCATTTTTGCCATACGGTTATATTCTTCAAGATTAGAGTAAAGCACGTCTTCCAACTCTTTATCTGGTCGGCGCTGGCTTAGCACAATTTCTGTTTGCGTTACAAGATTGGTAATCGGGGTTCTAATCTCATGGGCAATGTCGGCGGAAAAATTAGCTTGCCGGGTAAAAACATCCTCGATACGTTCAATCATATGATTGAAGGAAATAACCAATTGCTCCAGCTCAATGGGCACCTGTTCGGGTTTGAGTCTGACATCCAAATGTTCAGAAGTAATATTCTTTATCTTCCGGCTGACATTTCTTAACGGCTGATGCCCTTTATGAACGGCAAATAAAACAATTAAAATAATCATCAGGCTGATGACTGAGGCGATCATCACCAAATTACTTTTTAATTCATTAATATAATGCAGGTGAAAATCGATAGAGAGCGCGACCAGTAAACTGTAGGTGTGCGGTGTGGCGTTTTCCGTTGACTTCACTGCGGACGCAATAAGGCGGTACGGGGTTTTTTCCATCTCTCCATTATCGTGCCCGGCATCGTGCCCAGCATGACTGCGCTTTTCTCCTGACCAAAGGAATACCTCACCAGAGCGCAGATATCGTGAAAAATCGGGTAAAGAGGGCACAGGTAGCAGGTCGGGGCCGTCCGGTGAACGATAAAGTAGCTGATTATTTTCATCACGAAGTAATACCGAAATATTGTGATAATTGTCCAACATATTGCTGAGTCGCTCGATTTTCTGTTGTTTAGACTCATCAGGATTTTGCAGTATATTTTCCAACGTCATACTGATTTGTGTCAGATCGCGAATATCCTGTTCCGCAAAATGCTTGTTCACGGAATGCAGCATAAACCAGGTAAAGGCGACAAAGGCGATGGTGGTAGAAAGGCTGATAAAAAAGGTGAGACGGGTGGCAAGAGAGAAAGGGCGATGACGGTAATTAATCTTCATCGGGCACCTCAAGCACATAGCCGACACCGCGTACCGTCTGAATCAATTTGGGGTCGAAATCGTTATCAATTTTTGCCCGTAACCGTTTCACCGCGACATCAATAGCATTGGTATCACTGTCAAAATTCATATCCCAGACTTGTGACGCTATCAATGAACGTGGGAGTACCTCTCCCTGGTGGCGGATGAAAAACTCAAGGAGTGTGAATTCCTTGCTGGTCAGTGTGATTCGGCTCCCCTTACGGCTGACTTTTCTCGACACCAGGTCCAGCGTCAAATCGGCTATCTGAAAATGACTTTCCGTTATGACGGCAGCGCCCCGGCGCAACAGCGTTCTGACGCGTGCCAGAAGTTCTGCAAAGGCAAAGGGTTTGACCAGGTAGTCATCAGCGCCCAGTTCGAGGCCTTTAACGCGATGCTCGATGGTACCGAGTGCGGTCAGGAGCAGAATGGGCATGCCTTTATTCGCCGCCCGTAACATTTTCACGATATCCCAGCCATTCACATCCGGCAGCATGATATCCAGCACAATCAGGTCGTAATCAGCGGTCATCGCCAAGTGAAAACCGGTCATACCATTATCTGCCAGGTCAACGACAAAGCCCGCTTCAGTCAACCCCTTGCTAAGATATTCACCCGTTTTAACCTCATCTTCGACGATCAGTATTTTCACGCATCCTCCGCAACCTTGCTACCGTGCAGTTCATTCTAGTGGGCCAAGCAACGATATCAATGGATTAAAATGAAAATGACAGTTTTGTCATTATTCTGTCACTCCCCCAACAGAGTCACTCAGGTAAGGTTTTCATCATCATGAAGGAATCATTTGAATCAGCTATCCAGGAGAGTCTGGATGAGAAGCGTTATGTACAAATTAAAACGACTCACGCTCAGTACATTATTTATTTTGGCGGGCTGCACTTCGCTGGCACCGGAATATCACCGGCCTGAACTCCCGGTACCCCAACAATTCTCGCTCTCGCGCAACGCCCTGGTTCCGGCAACAGCAGGCTATCAGGATGCCGGTTGGCGAGTATTCTTTACCGATCCCCAGGTACAAGTGCTGATTGATCAAGCGTTACATAACAACCGTGATCTGAAAATGGCGGTGCTCAAAGTCCAGGAGGCAAGGGCGCAATATAAAATAACCGACGCTGACCGATATCCGCAACTGAACGCCTCTGCTGGAATTACCTATAATGGCGGGATTAAAAGTGGCAGTAGCACCACCAATACCTATACAACAGGCGGGGAGCTCAGCTTTGAGCTGGATTTCTTTGGCAAATTGAAGAGTTTAAGTGAGGCTGATCGCCAGAATTTCTTAGCCAGTGAGGAAGCTCAGCGTGCGGTGCATATTCTTTTGGTCTCCAACGTTTCACAGAGCTATTTCAACCAGCAGTTAGCTTATCAACAGTTGAGTATTGCTCAAGAAACCCTGAAGAATTACCAGCAGTCCTATGCCTTCGTGGAACAACAACTGATCACCGGTAGCTCGAATTTACTCTCCCTTGAACAGGCCCGGGGGGTGATTGAGAGTACCCAAGCTGAAATTGCCAAAAGAGAAGGCGACCTCGCGCAGGCGAACCATGCCCTGCAATTGATTGTTGGCAAATATACCGCATTGCCCAGTCATCAAGACCAGGCGGGAAAAGAGATTAATCCGCTAGCCCTGCCATCGAAACTGTCATCCGATATCTTGTTACAACGGCCGGATATTATGGAGGCGGAACACTTACTGCAAGCCGCAAATGCCAATATCGGGGCGGCCAGAGCGGCATTCTTCCCTTCAATTTCGTTGACGGGTGACCTTTCAGCAAGTAGTACCGAGCTTTCAAGCCTGTTTAACGCTGCGAGTGGAATGTGGAGTTTTATTCCCAAAATTGAAATACCGATATTTAATGCGGGCCGTAACAAAGCCAACCTGACACTGGCGGAAGTGCGCCAGCAACAATCCATTGTTAGCTACGAACAAAAAATTCAGACGGCGTTTAAAGATGTTGCCGATGCACTGTCACGTCGAGACAGTATCAATAAACAATTAGCGGCACAACAACGTTATCTGGAATCCCTCCAGGTCACCCAGTTGCGGGCTCGCGGATTATATTCCAGCGGAGCGGTAAGCTATCTCGAGGTACTGGATGCACAGAGATCAATGTTTTCAACACAGCAGGCAATTTTGGATCTGAAATATGCCCAGCAAGTTAATGAAATAAACCTCTTCACCGCTTTGGGTGGTGGGTGGATTGAATGATCTTTTTAAACAGCAAGGAGTTATCAACATGCGTCAGTCTATAAAAATTGCTTTATTTGCTCTCTTTTCGGTGGGCATGGTGGCAGGAACTCAAGCAGAAGAGCAACACCACAGCGCGACAACCACTACCGCCAACGCCGCGACTCAGGCGGTTATCAGTAGCGAAGGGGTCGTGAAAAAAATTGATCTTAATAACAGGAAAATCACCATCGCACACGAAGCCATTCCTTCAATACACTGGCCTGCCATGACCATGCGATTTACCTTTACGGAAGTGAATGACAGCATAAACGCGCTGAAAGTCGACAGCCATGTCAATTTCACTTTTATACAACAGGGTGATATTTCATTACTTCAAGAAATTAAAATCGTTCAGCCTTAACTGTTTTTGCTGGAATCGGATTTTGGCCTGCCATATCTCGGCTATGGCAGGTTGGTTTCCATTGCCATGACAGTTGCGAGGTGTTTGCTGCTTTCATTCACCCGAATAGTATTCAGTGGAATTAATTATGGCTTCTCCCAAACTAAAATATACCGCAGTGATTATTAGCAGTTTTTTAATAGGCGGGCTGATATCCATTGGCGCTTATCATTATCTTTTTTCTGCTGATGAAACTGAAATGCAGCCACCAGAGCGTAAAGTCCTGTTCTGGTATGACCCGATGAAACCGGATACCAAATTCGATAAACCGGGTAAATCACCGTTTATGGATATGGACTTGGTGCCGAAATATGCCGATGAAGTCGCAGCAGAAAGTAGCAACGCTATCCGTATCGATCCCACTCAGGTACAAAATCTGGGTCTTAAAACAGAAAAAGTCCGCGCTGGGCGTCTGACCTATTCTCAGACTCTCCCGGCGACGGTCAGTTTTAACGAATATCAGTTTGTTATTGTCCAAGCGAGATCGGATGGATTCATTGAAAAAGTTTATCCGCTGACGATTGGCGATAAAGTTAAAAAAGGCACTCCGCTGATCGACATGACTATTCCTGCTTGGGTCGAGGCGCAGAGTGAGTACCTGTTACTTTCCGATACCGGCGGGAGCGCGGTGCAACTGAAAGGGGTGTTGGAGCGCCTTCGTCTTGCGGGGATGCCTGAAGACGATATTCAGCACTTGCGCAATACACGCAGCATTCAGACCCGCTTCACGATTAAAGCGCCTATCGATGGTGTGATCACCGCGTTTGATTTGAGAACCGGGATGAACATTTCAAAAGATAAGGTTGTTGCCCAAATTCAGGGGATGAACCCGGTCTGGATTAATGCCTCGCTACCGGAGTCGACCGCTTATTTGCTGAAAGAGAACTCCCAGTTTGCAAGAACACAGTTTGCAATGACTGTCCCCGCTTACCCAGATAGAACATTCAACATCGAGAAATGGAATATTCTCCCTAGCGTTGATCCAACCACCCGAACTATTCAGGTTCGTCTGCAGGTAAACAATAAAGATGAATTATTAAAACCGGGGATGAATGCTTACTTGAAACTCAACACCCAGAGCCAAGAGATGTTACTTATTCCTTCTCAGGCGGTCATCGATACCGGTATTGAGCAACGTGTTATTACTGTCGACGATAAAGGGCAGTTTATCCCTAAAATAATCAAAGTATTACATGAGTCACAAAGCCAGTCCGGAATTGGTTCCGGTTTGACCGAGGGGGAGTCGATTGTTGTTAGTGGCCTTTTCCTCATCGACTCGGAAGCGAATATTTCCGGTGCGCTTGAACGTATGCGCCATCCGGAACAACCAGCCACTACGTCGTTAGAAATGACCGCTCCTTCAGCCAACGAACATTCGGGTCACTGAGGAGACGAAGATGATTGCATGGATTATCAGGCGTTCGGTCGCCAACCGCTTTCTGGTGCTGATGGGCGCCTTGTTCCTAAGTATCTGGGGCGCCTGGACGGTCATCAATACGCCGGTCGACGCTCTGCCTGACCTCTCTGATGTTCAGGTCATTATTAAAACCAGTTACCCAGGGCAAGCGCCACAGATTGTAGAAAACCAGGTCACGTATCCCCTGACAACCACCATGCTGTCGGTACCCGGTGCCAAGACGGTGCGAGGCTTTTCCCAATTTGGTGACTCCTATGTGTATGTGATTTTTGAGGATGGCACTGACCTTTATTGGGCAAGATCCCGTGTATTGGAATACCTGAATCAGGTTCAGGGCAAGTTACCTTCAGGGGCCAGTTCCGCGATAGGCCCAGATGCCACTGGGGTGGGCTGGATATTCGAATATGCGTTGGTCGACCGTAGCGGTAAGTATGACCTGGCAGAATTACGCTCTCTGCAGGATTGGTTACTGAAATATGAGCTGAAAACTATCCCGAATGTGGCCGAGGTGGCCTCTGTCGGCGGCGTGGTCAAACAATACCAGATCCTGGTAGACCCGATAAAGCTGACGCAGTTTGGTGTCAGCCTGCAGCAAGTTAAACAGGCCCTGGACTCATCCAATCAGGAAGCCGGGGGGGCTTCTATTGAGATAGCCGAAGCTGAGTATATGGTTCGTGCTAACGGTTATCTGAGCAGCCTGGATGACTTTAATCATATCGTCCTCAAAACCGGTGAGAACCGGGTCCCGGTTTACTTAAGCGATGTGGCACGGGTGCAGATTGGGCCAGAAATGCGTCGCGGTATTGCCGAGTTGAATGGCGAAGGTGAGGTTGCGGGTGGGGTGGTTATTCTGCGCTCAGGCAAGAATGCACGTGAAGTCATTTCGGCGGTCAAGGAAAAACTGGAAACGCTGAAAAGCAGCTTGCCAGAAGGTGTGGAGGTGGTGACCACTTATGACCGTAGCCAATTGATTGACCGCGCCATTCATAACCTGAGCAATAAATTTCTGGAAGAGTTTCTGGTGGTTGCCCTGGTGTGCGGCCTGTTCCTCTGGCACGTGCGCTCCGCACTGGTGGCCATTATTTCGCTTCCTCTTGGGCTATTTATCGCCTTTATCATCATGCGTTTCCAGGGGCTGAATGCCAACATCATGTCACTGGGGGGGATTGCCATTGCGGTTGGGGCCATGGTGGATGCGGCCATCGTTATGATTGAAAATGCCCACAAACGGCTTGAAGAATGGGAGCATAATCACCCCAATCAACAAATTGATAATCAAACCCGTTGGAAAGTGATCACCGATGCTTCCGTTGAAGTCGGGCCAGCCTTGTTTATCAGCTTGTTGATCATCACCCTTTCGTTTATTCCTATTTTCACCCTGGAAGGACAAGAAGGGCGTTTGTTTGGCCCGCTGGCTTTCACAAAAACCTATGCGATGGCGGGGTCTGCACTACTGGCCATTGTGCTTATTCCGATCCTGATGGGGTATTGGATCCGTGGCAAAATACCGGCAGAAACCCGCAACCCCCTGAACCGTTTTCTAATAAAAATTTACCATCCGTTATTGCTCAAGGTTCTTCGCTGGCCAAAAATGACGTTACTGGCAGCAGCCCTGTCAATGTTTACCGTTATATGGCCACTTAGCCAAATGGGGGGTGAATTCCTACCTAAAATCAACGAAGGCGATTTGCTGTATATGCCTTCAACGCTGCCCGGTGTCTCACCCGGCCAAGCGGCGGCGCTGTTACAAACCACCGATAAACTGATTAGAACGGTGCCGGAGGTGGCCTCGGTTTTTGGTAAGTCAGGTAAAGCGGAAACCGCAACAGACTCGGCTCCACTGGAAATGGTGGAAACCACCATCCAACTGAAACCACAGGATCAGTGGCGCCCAGGAATGACCATTGACCAGATTATCGAAGAGCTGGATCAAACGGTTCGATTACCGGGGTTGGCAAACCTTTGGGTTCCGCCTATTCGTAATCGCATTGATATGTTGTCCACCGGTATCAAGAGCCCGATAGGCATTAAAGTGTCAGGCACGGTTCTCGCTGATATTGATGCTACGGCGCAACATATAGAAGAAGTGGCGAAAACCGTTCCTGGCGTGGTCTCTGCGCTGGCAGAACGTCTGGAAGGCGGGCGCTATATCGATGTCGATATTAACCGTGAAAAAGCAGCACGCTATGGTATGACGGTGGGCGATGTACAGTTGTTTGTCTCGTCAGCCATTGGTGGGGCGACGGTGGGGGAAACCGTCGAAGGGGTCGCTCGCTATCCGATCAATATCCGTTACCCTCAAGGGTTACGTGACGGACCGGGTGCATTGCGACAACTACCAATATTAACGCCGACCCAGCAGCAAATCACCTTGGGAGAGGTGGCTGAGGTCAAGGTCATTTCAGGCCCGACCATGCTGAAAACAGAGAATGCCCGTCCTGCGAGCTGGATTTATATTGATGCCCGAGGCCGTGACATGGTGTCGGTGGTCAACGACCTTAAAGCGGCCATCAGTGAAAAGGTCAAGCTGAAGCCAGGTACCAGCGTGTCGTATTCGGGACAGTTTGAGTTGCTGGAGCATGCCAACAAAAAACTGAAGTTAATGGTTCCCATGACCATCATGATTATCTTCATTTTGCTGTACCTGGCATTCCGCCGGGTTGATGAAGCGTTGTTGATCCTGATGACGCTACCGTTTGCGCTGATTGGCGGTATCTGGTTCCTCTATTGGCAGGGGTTCCATATGTCTGTTGCTACGGGCACCGGGTTTATCGCCCTGACTGGCGTAGCCGCCGAGTTTGGTGTCGTGATGCTGATGTATTTACGTCAGGCGATTGAAGCGGACCCCACCTTGTCCAAGCGGGAAACCTTCACCAGTGCGGGGCTTGATAATGCGCTTTATCACGGCGCGGTATTGCGAGTTCGTCCGAAGGCCATGACGGTCGCGGTGATCATTGCTGGCTTGTTACCTATTCTGTGGGGGACCGGAGCAGGCTCAGAAGTGATGAGCCGAATTGCCGCCCCGATGATTGGCGGCATGATTACCGCGCCTTTGTTGTCTATGTTTATCATTCCGGCAGCTTATAAATTAATCTGGCTGCGGCGACATAAAAATAAGTGATAAAAAATGGCGGGGCTACAGCGCTGTAGCCCCGCCAGCAATGCGATGCAAACAGCAAATGTAGCGATGCAAACAATAAATGTTGCGATGCAAACAGCAAAGGCGAAAAAGCGTCATCTGTCTCGGTCAACATGACAGCCCTGCACCAGAAGGTAAGTGGACTCAGAAAATACCTATGCGCTCTCGGTAAAAAAGAGTTTGCATCGTCATGCAGAAGCGTAAAGTGATACCTAGAAATACGAATTAGAAAAACATTAAACGCATGATCGAAGTTCTAAGGCTCGAGGCCAGTATACATCTGGCGTGGATGGATACCGGGGGCGGGTAATACGACTGAACCAGAAACAGAGTGGCTGAATTCACTACGTTAAAGTAGGTTTTGTGATACCCGAATACCGGTTTATAGGTCGGATAACGTGAGAAAAAGATAGGATGCTGAATTATGCACAATTGTACCTTAGACACCAGGTGGACTATATCCGGCAGTTTGTGAAGTCACCACGGACGTTTGGTTCTTTGACACCTTCATCCCCTTGGTTGTGTAATCGAATGGCTAACCTGGCTGATTGGGAGCAAGCGAAAGCGGTGGCAGAACTGGGGGCGGGCGATGGTGTATTGACCCGTCGGCTGCTTAACAGATTAGCACCCAGTGCAGCACTTGATGCTTATGAAATTCAGACTGACTTGGCCAGCCAACTTCATCGGCTGGCGAGTAGCGATGACAGATTGAGCGTGCTTACCCAGTCAGCAGAGCAACTGAATAGCAATTACGACCTTATTTTATCCTGCCTACCTTTGTTGTCTATCCCGTTGGTGCCGCGCTTGCGAATCCTGCCGTGAAAAATTTGCTCACCCTGTCACCGCTCTGGTGATTGGGGTAGGGTATCCCCTTTGCTCAGGCAGCCCAATTCAGTGTGCCGAGACAAGCCACGATCCCGGTGGCACGGTTACGCCTGTTCAAGAATGCATCTTTATGAACGGAAAATATTCACTTGGAATGTCACCGATGTTTTATTAAGAACAGGGGGTTGCCAAGGCAAAACGATTAGTAGATAATGCACTCCATATTGATAGCCGATTCTGTTAAAAGCTTTTGGGTATCAATAGGTTAGAACTAAAGTTCAGTCATAGATATTAAAGTAATACCCATGCGACGCGGGAATAGCTCAGTTGGTAGAGCACGACCTTGCCAAGGTCGGGGTCGCGAGTTCGAGTCTCGTTTCCCGCTCCAAATCTCCTTCCAGTGCGTGCCTTTGAGCACCACATTTCACTGAAATAAAAGCATAATATTTTCAGTGGCTGCCAAGCACCATCACCAAAACACACTCAAAACCAGTACAGTTAAGCCTACCGATAACGCCATTGCGCTCGTTCAACAAGTCCATCGGACAATTTTCCTTATCAGCATCTATACCTGTCTTTACCGGTAGTAGGCGTCCGTTTTCTATTCCTCGTCACCACGATCCACAACCGGAAACCAATACAGACGAGAGGAACGGCCAATGGTTCACCTGACCGCGATTTAGCCATTCGCCGTGCCAGAACTACCGGAAACCCTATACGCTTAAAGACGGAGGAGGGCTGTATCTCAACATCAACCCCAACGGCACCAAAAATTGGCTCTTCCGCTTCTACTGGCAGGGCCGCCAGAAACGCATCTCCTTTGGCACCTATCCTACTGTAGACCTAAAAAAAGCCCACCTGCAGGCTCATTATCTGCTTGCGAATGGCACTGTTCCACGCTGGCGCAAGACCCGAAAACAGGAAAAAACCCAGGCAGAAATCGCCTCCGAGGGCAGTATTCTTTTTTCCGAGTACGCTCAACACTGGAAAACCTTCAAACTCAAAATCTGTTCTGCCACCATACCGACCCCACCCAGCCTATCAGCGAAAACACTCTTAATTCCGACCTGCGCAGAATGTGCTACAAAGACAAACTTATCGGATACGGCATACGGGCAACACTATCAACCGCGCTGAACGAACTCGGCTACCCCGGCGAATGGATCGAAGCCTAGCTCTCCCACTCAGATAAAGATCAAGTCAGAGCGGCATATAACCGTAAGCATCCGGTGGTCTCACCTTGAGTAAGTAACCTGATTGGTTATTCTTTTGGCACTGCTTAGCTAAAGGG
>NZ_JBXUGO010000013.1:0-133881 GCF_057180565.1 Serratia sp. HNCC26DJ244
GCCGCGATAGCTGCTTTGCGCGGGTCTGGTTGAGCTTCCGCTTCCGTGCTTTCTGGCTGCTCTGCTTGTGGCTCAGCTTTCTTGGCTTTAGCCCTTGCCAATGCGGCGGCAATAGCTGCCTGGCGCGGATCATCAGCGGGCGTGTCAGCCTGGTTGGTATCAGGGAGCTGCTCGGCTTTACGTGCGCGTATTTGCGCCTTAAGCGCTGCACGGCCGGCAATAGCGGTACTATTGTCAGGTTCACCGCCAGTGATGATAATCGGAGTATCCCCGACATGTTTAGCTTGAACTCGAGCCAGGGCTGCCTGAACCTTTGCTTGGTCACTGCTATTCGATTTTGCTGCTGCTTGCTGATGGCGTGTTTCCCGTGCCACTTTTTCCCGCGCTAAACGGGTTTGTTTGGCTTCATAACGGGCTTTGGCAGCAGCAGTTCGTACTGCTTCCTGATCCAAGGCTCTGATCTCAGCCTTTTCCTGGCGGTAATACTGCACCAGCGGAATATTGCTGGGGCAAACATAAGCACAGGCACCACATTCAATACAGTCAAACAGATGATGATTACGCGCTTTCTCATGTTCTTCACCACGGCTAAACCAGTAGAGTTGCTGTGGTAACAAACCGGCTGGGCAGGCATCAACACACAAGGCACAACGGATACAAGATTGCTCCGCTTCTTGTGGTGCCATCTCGTTGGCCGTAGGTGCCAGGATACAGTTACTGATTTTCACAATCGGCACGTTAAGTTGCGGTAGGGTAAAGCCCATTAGTGGCCCGCCCATAATAACGCTTTGCCGAGGTTGCGGTTGATAGCCGCCAATATTCAGCAGGTGCTGTACAGGCGTGCCAATGCGTGCCCAGACATTGCCCGGTTGACTCATGGCTTCGCCAGTTAATGTCACCACACGCTCAATCAGTGGTTCACCGTCTATAATGGCACGCTTAATGGCAAAGGCGGTGCCGACATTTTGCATCAGCACGCCAATGGCCGAGGAGTGCTTACCATGGGGGACTTCTTTACCCGTCAGGATCTTGGTTAGCTGCTTGGCACCACCGGAAGGGTACTTGGTGGGAATTACCTGCAAGGTAATATCACGCTGTTGACCAAGGGCTTTTTTTAATGCCGCAATAGCTTGTGGTTTATTGTCTTCAATACCGATCAACGTCACCTTGGGTTGCAGTAGGTGGCGTAAAATTTGCGTGCCTTCAATGATTTGATCGGCGTGCTCTTGCATCAGGCGATCATCGGCGGTGATATAGGGCTCACATTCAGCAGCGTTGAGGATCAGTGTTTCCACTTTATCCGCACCGCCCTGCAGTTTACTGGCGGTGGGGAAACCCGCTCCACCCAAGCCAGCTATTCCGGCCTGGTGGATACGTTGGATTAGCTCATCGGCATCCCATTGATGGTAATCGGCGATTGGTGACAGTGGGCACCAGCGATCTTCACCATCAGGTTGCAGAATGACACAGAGTTCAGGCAAGCCAGAAGGGTGAGCAGTGATATGGGGCTCAATAGCGCGGATCATCCCTGATGTCGGGGCATGTACCGGCAGTGTTCGCCCATGTCCGAAGGTCAGAGGCTGGCCTTTTAATACCGAATCACCGATTTTAACCCGTAGCTCACCTTCAGGCCCCAGGTGTTGCTGCAATGGGACGATAAAAATATCAGGTAGAGGCACCGTACGAAGAGGCACACTATTCGATTGGCTTTTCATTTCGGGTGGATGAATCCCCCCAGTGAAATCCCAAATCTTTCCTTTTTTCGCGCGGCTAAACAGATTAAACATGTGGCTCCACGGGGATCACGCGCAGTGGAATGGTTTTCATATCCCATTTCCAGGTGGCGGTAGTGGTGGTGACCGGTATCATTTCAATACAATCCGTCGGACAGGGGGCAACGCACAAATCGCAGCCAGTACAAAGGTCGGCGATCACGGTATGCATCGCCCGGGTTGCCCCTACAATGGCATCTACCGGGCAGGCTTGGATACATTTGGTGCAACCAATGCAGTTGGCTTCATCAATAAAAGCCACGGTGCGGATTGGTACGGCCACCGCCTCGCCGCCATCAAGGGGTTGCGGGTCAATATTGAGCAATTCAGCCAGTTTGAGCATCACTGCCTCACCACCAGGCGCACATTTGTTGATCATCTCGCCATTGGCCACCGCTTCGGCATAGGGGCGGCAACCAGGATAACCACATTGACCACACTGACTTTGCGGCAGAATCTCATCGACCTGTTCGGCAAGGGGATCCTCTGCCACTGCAAACCGGTGTGAAGCAAAACCCAGCACCACGCCAAATAGCAGCCCTAACAGGCTTAATGCGATAATCGCAATCCATAACGCGCTCATCAGAATTTCACCAATCCGGTAAAGCCCATAAAGGCCAAGGACATCAGCCCGGCAGTGATCAGCGCAATAGACGAACCGCGGAAGGGGGCGGGGACATCAGCAACCGCCAAACGCTCACGAATAGCAGCAAACAGCACCATCACCAAGGAGAAACCGGCGGCGGCACTAAAGCCATAGACGGCAGACTGCAGAAAATTATAACCCAGGTTAACGTTCAGCAAAGCGACACCCAGCACCGCGCAGTTGGTGGTGATCAACGGCAGGAAAATCCCCAGCAGACGATACAGTGCCGGGCTGGTTTTTCTCACCATCATCTCAGTAAATTGCACCACCACCGCGATCACCAAAATGAAGGATAGGGTGCGCAGATACACCAGATCCAGCGGGATCAGGATCAAACTGTTAATCAACCAGGCAGAGATAGAGGCCAGTGTCATGACGAAAGTCGTCGCCATGCCCATGCCTATGGCACTTTCCAGCTTGCTGGAAACACCCATAAAAGGACACAGCCCCAGAAATTTCACCAGGACAAAATTATTCACTAGCACGGTGCCAACGAACAGGAGCAGGTATTCGGTCATTGCGATGCCTAAAAAATAAAAGCCGCCTATTATCGGAAATTGGCGGCGTAACAACAACACTTGAATTGTAGGGTTATGGCTCTTTTTGTCGGTTTTGCTGAAAATAGTGCGGTTAATTAAGTTAAATGAGCCGATAGACGGCGACGCTGCCAAGTTCAGGTGACAGCAAACGTCGCCGGAAAGGGATTAACGCTCAGCACCATTGCTGGCGATTAACTGCTGATACCAGAAGAAGCTCTTCTTGCGTTGGCGAGACAGCCCCTTGTTATGGTCGACATAAACAAAGCCGTATTGCTTCTGGAAGCCATTGAGCCAACTCAGTAGATCGATAAATGACCATGGGTAGTAACCGCGAACATCAGCCCCTTGTTTGATGGCATCTTCAACCGCGCTGATATGCTGGTTCAGATAATCGATACGCGCATCATCCACCACTTCACCGTTGATAATAGGGTCTTTGGCACCCAGGCCATTCTCGGTAATGTAGAGTGGGATATCACCATAGCGTGCCTTGATGTTCATAATGCCTTCGGTCAGGCCCTGTGGGTAAATCTCCCAGTCCCAATCGGTATACACGCCGTGAGGGTTGCGGACGAACTTGAATAGCCCTTTAAAGCCAAATTCGTTGCCTTGCTGGTGACCACTGCCTTTTTCACCGGTGGTATTCATACTCAGGTGTGAGTCCTGATGATTGGCGGCAATGGTTTCACGCTTGTAGTAGTTCAAGCCAATAAAGTCGCAAATATTGTCACGTAATAGTTGTTCATCACCAGGGGCAAACAGCGGCACTCCCCATATGGTTTGAGCTTGAGCCAGCAGTTCTGCCGGGTATTCACCTTTCAGCACCGGATCATAGAACCAATGGGTAAAGATCCCTTCGGCCAGTTGATAGGCGGCAAGGTCATCTGCCGATTGGCTGAGTGGCGTATGGGTCTGCAGTACATTAACGAAGCCGATTTGGCCTTCAATGCCACTGGTGCGAAAGGCGGCGACGGCTTTGGCGTGCGCGACAAAAACATGATGGCAGGCTTGTATCGCTCGTGCGGGGTTTTTTACACCCGGTGGATGCCCGCCGGTAATATAACCAAAGCCGATAAAGCATACGGTTTCATTGAAGGTTGACCAGAGTTTGACGCGCTTGCCATAACGCTCGTAACACAGGCGGGCATACTCTTCAAACGCCTCTGCGGTACTGCGTGCTTCCCAGCCACCTTCATCTTGTAATGCTTGCGGTAAATCCCAGTGATAAAGCGTAATCATCGGCTCAATGTTATGTTCCAGCAGGGCATCAATCAGGTCACTGTAGAACTTGACGCCCGCTTCATTGATCTCGCCCCGTCCTTGTGGCAACAGACGTGGCCAGGAGATAGAAAAGCGATAGCTCTGCAAGCCCATTTCTGCCATCAAGGCCACATCTTCACGGAAACGATGATAGTGATCGACAGCGACATCACCATTGGTGCCCTGATAGGTGGTGCCAGGCAGGTGGGAAAAGGTATCCCAGATAGATAGGCCCTTGCCATCGCTGTTGTAGGCCCCTTCAACTTGATACGCTGCGCTAGCGGCACCCCAAAGGAAGGATTTTGGAAAAGCAGTCATAACCTCTTACTCCACATCTCGTTGGATAATAAAAATTGAGTCTAGTTTAGGGGGGATGCGCTGAGGATTACAACCGGTTTCTGAAACCGGTTTCAATTTTTTAAATAATGAGTGCTATTCAAATTACAGTCAGTAGAGGATTATGCAGGTTTAATGGCGCCGTTGCTTATCGGCAACTGATATACACTTAGCGATAGCATTGTTCTGTTATGAGGACTCAAAATGACCGAAAAAATCCATGTTGGCCTGGTCGGTTATGGCTATGCCAGTAAGACTTTCCATGCCCCATTGATTGTTGCAACCCCTGGGATGGAGTTGACCGCGGTTTCTAGTAGTGATGCCGGTAAAGTTCATGCGGATTGGCCCACCATGAAAGTGGTGAGTGATCCGCAGGTATTGTTTAATGATCCCACGATTGATCTGATTGTTATTCCGACCCCGAATGAGACCCATTTCCCGTTGGCACAGCAGGCGATGGCCGCCGGTAAACATGTGGTGGTGGATAAACCGTTTACGGTGACGTTGTCACAAGCGCAACAGTTACAGCAGCAAGCAGAACAGTGCGGGCTACTACTTTCGGTGTTTCATAATCGCCGTTGGGACAGTGATTTTCTGACCTTGAAAGCATTGCTAAAAGAGGGCTCGCTCGGGGAAGTGGTCTACTTTGAATCTCATTTTGATCGCTTTCGGCCAGAAGTTCGCCAGCGTTGGCGCGAGCAAGGCGGGCCGGGCAGTGGGTTATGGTACGATCTGGCTCCACACTTAATTGACCAGACGCTGCAACTGTTTGGCACGCCGCAAACGCTGTTTGTTGACCTTGGGGAGTTGCGCCCCGGTGCACAATCAGTGGATTACTTCCATGCAGTGCTAACTTATGCCAATCGCCGTGTGGTGCTGCACAGTAGCATGCTGGCGGCGGCAGAAAGCCCGCGCTATGTGGTCCATGGCATTCAAGGCAGTTTTGTTAAATTTGGACTCGACCCACAAGAAGATCGGTTGAAAGCCGGTGAACGCTTGCCACAAGCAGATTGGGGTTATGATATGCGTGATGGTGTGGTGACGTTGTCACTTGATGGGGTGTTAACAGAGAAACCTTTACTGACCATTCCGGGTAACTATCCTGCCTATTATGCTGCGGTGCGTGATGCCATCAACGGTGAGGGGGTTAACCCGGTAACGGCGAATGAAGCGATCAAAGTGATGGAGCTGATTGAACTGGGTATTGACTCTGCCCGGCAGCAAAAAACACTGCCGATAGTTTAAGTGGCAGTATAAGTTATATAATAATCAGCTTATCAAAGGGTTCGGTTTGAACCCTTTTTTATGTACGCTGCTTAAGTGTATTGAGGGTATAGGTAGCTTTTATGATAACCGATCATCCAGCGGTCCGAACCCATGGGATAGGCCATTAATTTCAAGGTAGGGTGTTAAATGTCCTGGTTGCAGCGCCTACGTATCGATAGATTTTTGCTGGTTCTGATTATAGTGGTGATTCTTGCTTCACTGTTTCCTTGCCAGGGGGCTTGGAAAACGTTCTTTGAGCATCTCACTACTGCCGCTATCGCTTTGTTGTTCTTTATGCATGGGGCAAAACTTTCCCGTGCCGCAGTTATTGCCGGGATCAGCCATTGGCGGTTACACCTACTGGTGTTGTTCAGTACTTTTGCGCTATTTCCGTTGCTGGGGCTGAGTATGGAATTCTTGGTGCCAGATTATCTTTCCCCGACGGTTTATCTCGGCTTTCTCTATTTATGTGCCTTGCCTGCCACGGTTCAATCGGCGATAGCATTTACCTCTGTTGCCGGGGGAAATGTGGCGGCGGCGATTTGTAGTGCGTCTGCCTCTAGTCTTTTGGGCGTGTTTCTTTCACCGTTGCTGGTGGGGGCGCTAATGCATGCCCAAGGGGAAGGAACGGATATCTGGCAGGCCATTGGCGCCATTATTTTGCAGCTGATGGTGCCCTTTATTATCGGCCACCTGTCGCGACCACTGATTGCCAAGTGGGTTGAGCGGCATCGTAAATTAATTAATCTCACTGACCGCTCATCAATCTTGCTGGTGGTGTACACCGCGTTTAGTGCCGCAGTCGTTGAAGGGATCTGGCAGCGTATTGATGGCTGGTCATTGCTGATGATTGTGATTATGTCAATGCTGCTGCTAACGGTGGTACTGATTTTCAACACTTATATTGCGCGCTGGCTCGGTTTTAATACCGCCGATGAGATCACCATCGTGTTTTGTGGTTCGAAAAAGAGTCTGGCCAATGGTATTCCGATGGCCAATGTCCTGTTCTCGGCATCTGCCGTTGGAGCTATGGTATTACCCTTAATGATCTTCCACCAGATACAGTTAATGGTGTGCGCGGTACTGGCGCAACGTTATGCGCGCAAGACGGCGCAGCAGCAGGCAGACGCAGAGGTAGGGAAATAACTTGTCAGCGCATTCAACCGAAGGAGCCTCTATGGGCAAAGTGATCGAGATTTTACAGTACCGATTACGGGTGGGAAGTGGAGAACGCTTTCACCATATAATGCAACATAACAGTGTGCCATTGCATTTAACATCAGGCATTACTGTGCTTGAGTATGGTATTTCATTGCATGCCGCCGATGCCTACTATTTGATTCGTTTGTTTGATGGCATGGAGGAAATGGAGCAGGTACTGCATGATTTCTATCACAGCCAAGCCTGGCGAGAAGGGCCGCGAACAGAGATTGTGTCATTGATTGAGGAAAGTCATCGAGTGGTATTGCCTTATCATTCAGGATTGATTCGCTGATTTAAGGTCGATTAATCATCACGAAGGCATCTCGGCAACTATCCCTTTTATTTAGCTGATTGTTTAGCTGAGTCACCTAACCGGATGAGATAGCGTGTCAGCAAAAAACTGTGGTAAACCCTCGCCCTAATTGAAATGCGGGCGAGGAGTTCAGTAGTAAGTTGACGATGTTTTTAGCTGCTGGCTAACAGAAAATTCAAGGCATTAATCAATTTATCTACACCCGCCGCTACTTTGCTGCGTGGGCAACCGACATTCAGGCGCACAAAACCGCGCCCCTCTTCGCCATAGGTAAAGCCCGGCATAATGGCCACTTTCTCGCGCTCAATCAGAACCTGTTGCAACTGTTGGTCATCAATCGCCAGTGGACGCAAATCTATCCATGCCAAATAAGTGGCCTGCGGTGGTTGCCAGTTAAGCTGTGGAAAGGCCAGATTAAGGCGCTCGGCGACATAAGCCAGATTTGCTTGCAGATAATCGCGCAGTGCATCTAGCCAAGGCTCACCATGACGATAGGCGGCAATATGGGCGATAAGTGCCATCACCGCTGGTGATGAGATAGCATCACGGTTTTTCAGTGCACGGGTATAGCTTTCACGGGTGTAATCATCACTGATCAAGCCATAAGCCCCGGTGAGAGCCGGAATATTGAACGCCTTAGAAGCTGAAGTCAGTAATGCCCAAGGGGGGGTGGCAACCTGGCTCCATGGGATATGTTGCTGTCCGTTCCAAACCATATCCATATGGATCTCGTCACTGATCACCTTGACCTTATAGCGTTCACAGAGTGTCGCCATCTGCGCCAACTCCTGCTGGGTCCAAACTTTGCCGGTAGGGTTGTGTGGGCTGCACAGCAGCAAGATCCGGGTTTGTGGTAACGCCAGTAGGGCTTCCAACTGGGCCATATCACAGTGCCAATCATTACCCACTTTGTGCAATGGGCAAGGGAGTATTTGACGCTGATTGCCTGCCACCACTTTATAGAACCCATCATAAGCCGGGGTATGGGTAACCACAAACTCACCTGGTGCCGACCAGATGCGTACCAACTGCGCCACCATGTAAATCACCGATGGGCCATACACCGCTAGATGAGTATCAATTGCGCAATGAAAACGCTGTTGGTACCAGTGCCTGATGGCACCGAGAAAGTCTTCATGCTGCCAACGGCTATAGCCCAGCACACCATGTTGCAGGCGTTGTTGCAGGGCTTGAAGAATGCAAGGGGCGGTGGCGAAGTCCATATCGGAGATAGTAAATGGGAGCAGATCGGCGCTGCCAAAACGGTCAGCAACATAGTCCCACTGGGTGCACCAAGTACCATGGCGATCAACCGGGGTGGAAAAATCAAACATGTAAAACTCCGGGCAACGGCGCAGCAATGCTGCGCCTGAAAGAAATTATGCGCTAGTCATCAAATAGTCTAATTCATCTTTCACGGATTGTACTTGTGGGCCGATCACCACTTGCAGATTGTGATCATTGAGATGAACCACACCAATGGCACGGTTGGCTTTGAGTAGCGAGTCATCCACTTTGCTCATATCGTTAACCGACAAACGCAACCGGGTGATACAGTTGTCCAAGGAGATAATATTCTCTTTACCGCCGAGAGCCAGCAGGATAGCGGGCACATTATAACCGGACTTACCGACGTTGCCCGTTGATACCGTCTGTGACGCACTGGTGTCATTATCACGGCCCGGTGTTTTAATATTAAAACGCTGGATGGCGAAGCGGAAAATAGCGTAGTACATAACGAACCAGATGGCGGCCACAACTGGCACCCAATACCACTTGGTGGCAGTACCATGCAGAATACCAAACACCACAAAGTCAATGATATTGCCATCGGTATTACCAATAGTCACCCCGAGCAGCGCCATCACGGTGAAACCGAGGCCAGTCAACACTGCGTGGATCAAATAGAGGAATGGTGCAACAAACAGGAACAGGAATTCGATTGGCTCTGTGGTGCCACCCACGACACAAGCAACGACGCCGGAAATTAATAATCCTTTGATTTTATGACGGTTCTCTGGTTTTGCACAGTGATACATGGCTAAAGCAGCCCCTGGCAGTCCACCAAGGAAGGCCGGCATTTTACCTTGTGACAGGAAGCGAGTGGCGCTCTCGGCAAAGCCATGAGTGGTTGGACAAGAGAGTTGTGCCTGGAAAATGGTCAACGCGCCACTCACTTCACGGCCACAGACTTCCAGCGTTCCCCCCGCTTCGGTAAAGCGGATCAGTGCCACCAGAATATGGTGCAAGCCAAATGGCAGCAGTAGACGTTCACCGGAGCCAAAGATCATCGGGCCAAACGCCCCTGCACTGTTGATCATATTCCCCAGCCCGTTGATTCCCATGGCAAACCATGGCCAAATTAATGGGATCGCCAGCCCACAAAGGCCCAACACCACGGTGGTAACGATAGGCACAAACCGGGTACCACCGAAAAATGCCAGTGCATCAGGCAGGCGGATGGTATTAAAACGTTCATGCAACAGATAAACGATGACACCGACGATCACCGCCCCCAAGATCCCGGTATCGATGGATTGGATACCTAAAATATTCTGGATATTGTTGGCTTTCAGTATCAGTGGGTCAGTGGTCGGTAGAATCCCGGCGGTAGTCAGATAGAAGTTGGTTGCCAGGTTAAGCACGGCAAAACCAACAAAGCCAGAGAAGGCGGCAACGCCTTTGTTTTCACGCGCCATACCCAATGGAATGGCGATAGCAAACATCACCGGCAGGAAGCTAAAGGCAAAAGAACCGATTTTGCTCATCCAGGTGAACAGTAACTGGAACGCCGGATGGTTGAGCGCCGGGAGCAGGGTAATAACATCTCGGCTACTGAGGGAACTGCCGATCCCCAGCATGATGCCGCAGAAGGAAAGCAGTGCGACGGGCAACATGAATGTCTTGCCCAGGCTCTGGAAGAACTCCCAAAGCGTAATTTTTTGTTTTTTGGGTGCGGGCATAACCGATAACTCCTGGCAAAAAAATACGCAACAATG
Source organism: Serratia sp. HNCC26DJ244 (assembly GCF_057180565.1). NCBI lineage: Bacteria > Pseudomonadati > Pseudomonadota > Gammaproteobacteria > Enterobacterales > Yersiniaceae > Serratia > Serratia sp. HNCC26DJ244. Next base: position 10,335 of record NZ_JBXUGO010000013.1, read on the forward strand.
TGCGTGCTCTATTAGGTAAAAAATAAGATAAAAGGTTTTACCTACTAAAAATGCGCTAATAATCACAAATGTGAATCATCTTTTTGCTGTCTCAGCCGCAATATCAGTAAATCGTTTTACTGCGTAAAGAAATTCGGTATACCATTTGTCGTCAGCGAGAGAAGCACTCCGATATGGCTTGGCAGAGGCTATAACCATCAAAAAGATCACTATCACTGAAGTTGCCCAATTGGCTGGGGTATCCGTTACCACCGTCTCGTTAGTCCTGAGTGGTAAAGGGCGTATTTCTCCGGCCACCATGATGCGTGTTAATCAGGCCATCGAGCAGCTTGGCTATGTCCGTAATCGTCAGGCGGCGACATTACGTGGCGGAGCGTCAGGCATAGTGGGGTTGATTCTGCGTGATATCAGTGAACCTTTTTATGCTGAGGTGACAGCAGGCTTGAGTGAGGTGCTGGAAGCTCATGGCAAGGTGCTGTTTCTGACGCAGAGTGGCCGAGATGGTAAGGGCTTAAGGCGCTGTTTTGATACGCTGCTGGAGCAGGGTGTGGATGGGATGGTTTTGGCCGGCGGGCTGCGTTCTGTGAGCGGCTTGCAAGAAAAAGCGGCAGAGCAGGGGGTGCCACTGGTGTGCGCTGCACGATCTAATGGCCTGGAAGGGGTAGATGTAGTGCGGCCAGATAATATGCAGGCGGCCAAGATGGCGACCGAGTTTTTAATCAAGCGCGGTCATAGCCAAATTGCCTATTTAGGTGGGAAGAGCGATTCTTTGACCCGGGCTGAACGTTTAGGCGGGTTCTGTGCCACGCTGGTGCAGTATGGTTTGCCATTTCGCACGGAGTGGATTGTGGAATGCGATTGCCATCAACGCATAGCGGCGCAAGCCGCCGAAAACCTATTAAGTCAGTACCCGAATATTAGTGCGCTGGTATGTCATAAGGCCTCTGTGGCATTGGGGGCTTATTTTGGTATTGTGCGCAGTGGCCGTAATATTGGTTCCGAAGGCCTAGACAGTTTTTATACTCAGCAGGTGGCATTGATTGGTTTTGGGGATGTCCCCGAAGCTGAGTTAACGGAACCGCCGCTGACGTTTATCTCTAACTCGGCGCGCGATGTCGGCCGCAGTGCTGCTAGCCGTTTGTTGCAACGTATTGATAACGATCAGTTACCACCACAAAGCGTGATATTGCAACCCACATTGATCAAACGCGGATCCGCTTGATCTACCTGTATATTGAGTGAGGCCCAAAAACCTTACAGCCAGCCGCGACAGTTGCATTGACGACAAAAACAGTTAAGGGCCCAATGTGGGCCCTTAATGTATTGTTATAGTGGTACCGGTGAATTATGCCGATCAGAATGTGGCGCTCTAATTCACTCTAGCCCATCATTACCGCCAAACGCACCGAGCTGGCGAGAAAGGTCTTGCAGTGACATTTTGTTGCCATTGAGCTCAATCTGATTGTCGGCATAATTGAAGCTGCTGCTGATTACCCCATCTTTTTCCGTCGTCAGTTTGAACATCTGCCCCATTGCCGACAAGCTTTGCACTTGCTGTTGTGCAAATTTCTGCGCGTCTTCAGCACTATAACCTTGCAGTTTTGCTGCCTGGGTAGTGGTTTCTATTGCCATTGCCATAGGGATGGAGAGGTTGGCTTCAATTTTCTTGAATGTACGGGCGAATTTTTGCTCTGGATCTTCTGTTGGTGTAGCAAACTGTGCCTGATCCTGGAAAGCAACATTCAAATTAAAGCTGCTTTCACCTTGACTGTTTTTCCAACTCAACGGGGCAATAGCGATGCTTGGGTTACCTTTCAGCAATAGTGGCAGATTCTTCAGTAGAATCGTTCTGGCCTCTTCCTGATAAGCCACTGGATCTATCTCTTGGCTATCTTTCAACAAAGTCATGGCTTGCTGATTGTATTGCTCAGAGAATTCTTTTAGGGCTTTAGCATCCAGATTATCAACTTTCAGTAACAACTTAGCAGAACCAAAGTCCATATCCTGAACTTTTACCCCATCCAACGTATAACTGAGTTGGCCTGCCAAATTTGAGCCTTGTTCATCAAATTTACTGCCCAGGTTGAAGCCTTCCACTGACATTAACGTTTTACCGTCAACGGCCACTGCAAACTGCTTGACGCCCATATTCTGGTTACCGAGAGTCATGTTAGATTGACCTAGATGAGTATCAACGTTGAGTGTAACGCCTTGTATGGTCACTTGTTCATTTTGCCCCAACGCACTGGGCCCGCTAATGGTGAGGTTGTCACTATTGGCATCCAGTTTCAGGGTTTTCATATCACGGCCCATATCCGCATTAATCTGTGCACCACTGAATTTCAGTAACACTTTATCTTTGGTGAACTCAAGAGGGATAACGTCAGCAACGGTGTTAATAGCACCACTATAGGAAACACGTGAATTAGCGCTAAACAGCGATTTACCCTTAGTGATCTCAAACAAAGGTTTCACTTTCGCGGTGTTTTCCAATTCGGTGTAAACCGAAGCCATGCTTGGCAGCAGGTGGAGTCTTTTCAGTTGGCTCAGTGGGAAAGGGCCATGGTCAATAGTTTCGATAAATGCAATTTCATCACCGGGCTTCAATAATGCATTATCGCTGGTGCTATTTGTACGGAGAACATAGCGCATCTGGCTACTGAAAATACCGCGCTGATAGTTTTCAGCACTGAGCTTAAGACCCGCTTTCGGTAGGTAATCGTTCAATTGGTTATTGGCATTAGCGACCACTTCACCCATTCGTTGTTCAATTAGCTTACCGGTGTACCAAGAGGCCCCGGTCCATGCAGCACCAAGAACCACAATGATACTGACTGCAACGACTGATTTTTTCATAGTTCCGTTTATCCTTTCTAAGGCCAACTAATACAAAAAATGGCTGGGCAAAATGAGTCTGTAGGCAATAAACACCTGAAGACAGCTATTGTGAAGCTAATTAAATCATCTTGGCAACTAATTTGCCTTGCGTAGTTGCCAAAGTTTAGCTGAATTATTGCAATGTATTATAAACACGGGCGATACGGCCGCTACCGGCGACGTTAACGGGTGATTCAAAGGCAGCAATATAACAGGATTCACCTGGCTGCAATATGATCTGTTGCTCCTGTTTTTCCAATGTAGCTTCGCCTTCCAGGCAGAAGACAATAGCCGCACTTTGTTGCGCTAACGGTTGTGCTGTCGCCGTGAGGTGGTGTAATGAGAAGGCGAAGTCTTCAACCGGAACCGGGAATAATAACTCATCGCCATGGCTTTCAGCTTGCGTCAATAACGAGGATGCAGCTTGTGGCCGGAACTGCAGGTTAGCCAATAACTCAGGGATATCGATAAATTTAGGCGTCAACCCGGCACGCAAAACGTTATCTGAGTTGGCCATCACCTCCAGCGCGACACCATTGAGGTAAGCATGTGGGGTTTCTGCATAAAGGAACATGGCTTCCCCTGGGGCCAGCTTAACCACATTGAGCAGCAATGGGGAGAACAAGCCGCTGTCATCTGGATAAAAAGCGGCGATAAAGCGAATGGTGTCCCAAGGCTCACCTTGCTGGTTTTTCAGCGTACTATTTAGTACTGATAGTGCTTGTGCTTTTTGCTCGCCACTCATGGCTAGCAGACTGGCAAACAAAGTTGTCAGATGAGCAATATCCGGTTGTTGCAAAAATGATGCGATATCAGGATGCGCTGCGGAGAGGGGTTGCAGCAGGGAAGCAATATCATCCAGTTCACGAAAGCCATTCATCGCCAGGAATGGCGTCAAAGCAAACACCAGTTCCGGTTTGTGATTGGGATCTTTATAGTTGCGCTCAGCAGCATCAAGAGGGATGCCCGCCGCATTTTCTTTGGCGTAGCCTATTTCAGCGGCACGCTTGCTGGGGTGAACCTGGATCGACAGTGGTTGGTCGGCACATAGCACTTTAAACAGGAACGGTAATTCGCCAAATCGTTGGGCCACTTCGGTTCCCAACTGTTTAGCAGGGTCGCTATCAATCACTGCGCGTAATGAACAGAAATTTCCTGCGGCATCAGCGAGTTGAGAGCTGCTCTTCGGGTGTGCTCCCATCCACAATTCCGCCATGGGTTTACACGAAGGATTGGCAATGCCATACAAGCGAGTTAATGCATCAACACTACCCCAAGCATAGTTTTGGATTGCATTGGTCATTTTTTGCATGAGTGATACCTACTTTTAAAAAAATTGTGTTAAGTAAACAATGTGCTGTGGTTGTATTGCAAGTCGATATATTTAAAAAAGTCTATTACTCAATATGTCAATAAGAGTGATTCTTATTTAATGTTGTGCATTTTGACTAATTTTGTTGAGATAGATAGGGATCCATTTATCTAACTAGATAGATTTAAGTGACGATGTCACATTTGTCGTGTCATTAAGAACATGTTGTTGACTGTAGGGGCGTTAGTTAATGCTATTCAACCAATACAAGGATGGAAGGAAGAGATGACACGAACTCAACGTCTGCTTGGCTTGATGCAGATTTTGCGCCGCCACCGTTATCCGGTGACTGGGCAGAGTTTGGCGCAGGAGCTGGGAATCAGTATGCGTACTTTGTACCGTGATATTGCAACTTTACAACAGCAGGGGGCAGACATCACCGGGGAGGCGGGGGTTGGCTATATCTTGCGGCCTGGCTTTATGCTCCCGCCGTTGATGTTTTCCCAGCATGAAATTGAAGCGCTGGTATTGGGAATGCGTTGGGTAGAACAACGGGGGGATAGTCAACTTGCCTCTGCGGCGACGGATGCATTGGCCAAGATTGCCTCAGTATTACCTGTAGAGTTACGGGAAGAACTGAATGCCAATACCTTGTTGATAGGCCCTGTTTCTATTACTCATGTTGACGATGAGCTATTGATGTCAGTGCGTAAAGCGATTCACCAGGAGTGTAAAATTGCCGTGGCGTATTGCGATAGCAACGGTAACAGCAGTGAAAGAACGCTATGGCCCTTTGCTATAGGTTATTTCGAACAGGTAAGGATCCTGATGGCGTGGTGTGAACTGCGAGGTTCTCTGCGCCATTTTCGTTTTGACCGCATTAGCCGTATTGCACTGTCTTCGCAGCGTTATCCGCAAGGGCGTAGATCCTTGATGAAGCTATGGCGGGAACGCGAATGTAATGAGCATACTGCTGGCAAAAATTGACAGCGAAGCAGAGTAGCGTCTAAGGCGCTTAATTATCAGTTACTGGTCGGTATATAAATGCAAACGTTTGACCACAAGCCTGAGTGGCTCGGCATCCGGTTTGTATTTGTGTTTTACTGTTGCAGCATCGTAATTGGGTAACGCACCAATTTTGGGTGTTTTCTGCTGACAGAATGCAATCAGCGGCAGTGGGCAGGGGTGTTGTACCTGTTTCTGCTGTTGCTGATACCAGACCCGTGCGATGGGTTGCACTTTCACGGGCCGTTTGATTTTTAATCTTGCCTGTTGTGGTAAGCGGCTAACATCATCGATTTCACGGCTCACTAATTCTGCCCATTGTTCACGGTTAAAGGGGGGAACGGCACGGCCTGCTTTTAAGCTTTTTTCCAATTGGGCAACGATATCATCACGCTTCACATTCTTGATGATGTGCTTATTGGCCCAACCAAAGCGCACTGAATCTGGGTCAGTGAGTAGGGTGATTGCCCGATAGGCGCTGAGGGTAATCAATCCGTGTAGCTGATCATGGACAAAGTCAAAACGTTGTTCTGGTGTCAGCCCAGACTCGACAGTAATAATCTGTTCGAGCTCGGCCTTTAACTGGTTAATCAATGCAATCTGCTGCCGTAACGCCACGCAACCGTTGTCATCAACAGCCAGGCAAATAACACCAGGTAGACGGACTGCGGCTTTGCTGCTGGTCGATGATTGATGATGATGGATAAACAACCGCTGATACTGCTGTAGAGCTAAATCCCGCGCCACCTGACCAACCTCTTGCACAACCTCGATTTTCTCTATGCTGTCATGCTCTTTGCCTTTCTCGATTTGCGGTAGGGTGAATACCCGAGCTGCTAACAAGGGTAATGACTGAATTTGTTGGCTCAGTTCGATTAACGCTTGTTCTAGCGTATTAAAACAACTGTTCATCCGGCCTATTAGTGTATATTTATTCATCATTCACGTATTTTAGTTACAACATACATTGTAAGATAACACAATCAAGGCGCTAACATTCGCTATTGTGACCTCATGTAAATAATACCTGGTCCAAGCTGAGTAGGGGAAAAAAGGAGGGATTGAGCGAACGGTATCCCGATATCTTTACCGGTTAAGCCCCATTCACTCAACCTGCTATTTATGAAAACCTGATGTTCATGAAAACCTAATGTTTAGCTCACCAAGCCCCTCGATGGAGGAGGTCACCTTATCCCCTGATTTGAGCCAGCGCCGTTGTTCACGCGGTACTTTCTGCCCCCAAATCACCCCAGGCGGCGTCCCGGTGAATAGAATATCCCCCGGTTCGATAGTCATAATGCTCGTCACGTAATGGATGAGTTGCTGGCAATTGAAAATCATCTCCTCAGTGCTGCTGTCTTGGCGTAATTCACCATTCATCCAGGTCTTCAACCGTAGTACATTGGGGTTGGGAACTAAATTTCGGCTGACCAGCCACGGTCCGATAGGGGCAAAACCATCCGATGTTTTTCCGGCGGTAAACTGCGAGGTGATATTCTGCAACCCGCGAGCGCTAATATCATTACCTACGGCATACCCCGCCAGCACGGATAAAGCATCGGCTTCCGCTACCTGATGACAGCGCTTGGCAAAAACCAGCACCAGTTCAGTTTCGTAGTCAAATTCATGGTCAATATGTGTCGGGAGGTGCACCACGCCCTGGTTACTGTTCAACGCGTTGGCAAATTTGCTAAACAGTGGCGGGGCTTTGGGCACCGGAGCACCAATTTCCGCCGCATGGGAGCGATAGTTGAACCCCACGCAGATGATCTTGCCTGGACGAGTCACCAGTGGGGCGAAATCAACCTCGGTCACTTCAATTGCCGCATGATCCGCAGAGGATCGAATACGCTCGACAATCGCCCTGACATCCGCCGCACGCTGATTCTGCAGTAAATCGTCAATATCTGATGGTGCAGGCAGGCCAAATATCGCTCCAGCTTGGGTTATGTTGACGATTTTACCGTCAATTTCTGCCCCGACAGCGAATCCACCGTTACACCTAAGATTGGTGAGACGAAGACCAAGCTCACTAACATCAGAAGATCTCTTTACACAATCCATATCTACACCTGAAAGATAAGCCCCCATAACCCTAAGGCCAGGGGGTGGGGTTAAATACGCGCAGCTTCCGGCAGTTTGTTCAGATAATAGGCAACCAATATGCTGAGGAATAACATCAGACTGATAAAAGTGACCACACCTAACCAGCCAAAACTGTGCCAGAATACACCGCCCAGGGTACCGGCAATACTTGAGCCAACGTAAAAACTGAATAAATATAGCGACGAGGCTTGTCCTTTGGCTCGACGCGCTCTACGACCAATCCAGCTACTCGCCACCGAATGAGCAGCGAAAAAGCCAGCGGTAAACAGCAGCATGCCGATAAATACCAGTACGATGGGGGAGAAGGCAGTAATGATTACGCCCATCAGCATAATCAAAATAGACGCTAGCAACACCGGTCCGCGCCCAAAGCGAGAGGTTAATGCTCCCGCCTTAGGTGAACTGTATGAGCCAATAAGGTAAACCACCGACAAAAAGCCAACCACGGCCTGGCTGAGATGGTAAGGATCATCCAGCAGGCGATAACCAATATAGTTAAACAGGGTTACAAAGCTCCCCATCAACAAAAAACCTGCAGCAAACAGCAGTGGCAACCCTTGGTCATGTAAGTGCAATTTAAAATTAACCAGTAGGGTACGGGGTCGTAACGATGTCGCGCGGAAATGTTTGGAAGCCGGCAGAATACGCCAGAACAGTGTTGCTAACACCAGGGCGGTAAGCCCAATTACCGCCAGTGCGATGCGCCAGGAGAAAAAGTCGCTAAGTACCCCGGTAATCAACCGTCCGCTCATACCCCCAATAGAGTTACCGCTGATAAACAATCCCATGGAAAAGGCGACAACCCCAGGATGGATCTCTTCGCTCAAGTAGGTCATGCCTACCGCCGCCACTCCGCTTAATGAAAGCCCAATCAGTGCTCGCATCAATAAAATACCGTGCCAACTGGTCATAAAAGCGCAGATTAAGGTGAAGATAGCGGCCAGAAACAGGGCTATCACCATGACCGATTTACGGCCAATCGCATCCGATAACGGCCCGGTAAACAGCAGGCCAACAGCTAACAAGCCTGTAGACAATGAGAGAGAAAGGCTACTTTCCGCTGGGGTAACCCCAAAATCTTGCGAAAGCACCGGCAGGATAGGTTGCACGCAATACAGTAACGCAAAGGTTGCCAGACCCGCAGAGAACAGCGCCAAGGTGACGAGCATAAACTGTGGCGTTCCCCGTTCAATATAAGGCAGTTTATTCGGTGTTGAACATTTACTGTCAGACACTGTTGCTACGTTGTCACTTTCAGGTGGCGTTAACGGCAAACTAGCCGCAGCACGCGGAGGGGTAATCACAGCATTTCCTTACCGAGTTCGGTGATCATTCGGGTGGCAAGATATCGCTTTACTCGGTCGCCACACGACCTGCAACTTGAACTAATTCGGGTATAAAAAACAGATTCTGATTTACAAAATAGTATTGAATAGGCCGTTTTTTGTCTAATCAAATTGATCCCTGCGCGTAAGTGAAATTTTTTTGCCGTGATAACATGCAATTTGTGCTGTTAATCGCATAACGAATCAAGGAGTAATAGTTGACGCTGTATACCAAAAGCCCCACCATAGCCCTTAGTCTTTATTTAGAAGCGCGAAAAATAGCGGGGGCAGGTTTGTGATTATGGATGGGCAACCTGGACATATTGATCAAATCAAACAAATAAATGCTGGCGCCGTTTATCGGTTGATCGATCAACGGGGGGCGATTTCGCGAATCGAGTTGTCCAAGTTGGCACAGCTTGCACCTGCCAGTATTACCAAGATTGTACGTGAGTTGCTGGAAGCTCACCTGGTCAAAGAGACCGAATATCAGGAAGTAGGGAGTCGTGGCCGCCCGGCTATCGGATTAGTGCTAGATACCGACGCTTGGCATTATCTTTCTGTGCGTATCAGCCTCGGCACTATTACCTTAGCGCTGCGCGATCTCAGTAGCAAAATGGTGGTGGAGGAGTTGTTGCCACTGAAAGCTGAGCAATCGGAATCGCTACTGCAACATATTGTCGACGAAATCGACAGCTTCTTTATTCGTCACCAAAATAAACTCGAACGTTTAACTGCCATCGCCATTACGCTTCCCGGTATGATTGATGCCGCTGCCGGGGTGGTTCATCGTATGCCGTTTTATCAAGTCGATGAGATGGCATTGGGGCCCGCACTTGAAAAACGCACCGGCCTGCCGGTTTATCTGCAACATGATATTTGTGCTTGGACCATGGCAGAGGCGTTGTTCGGGGCCTCTCGTGGTACCCAGAACGTCATTCAGGTGGTGATTGACCATAACGTGGGTGCTGGAGTGATCACCAATGGGCGAGTGTTGCATGCCGGTAGCCGTAGTGTGGTAGAGATTGGGCATACGCAGGTTGATCCTTACGGTAAACGTTGTTACTGCGGTAACCATGGTTGCCTGGAAACCGTAGCCAGTATCGATAATATGCTGGAAATTGCTCAACAGCGCTTGGCAGGTGCACACTCATCAATACTTCAAGGTATGGAACTCACGGTAGAATCGCTGTGCGATGCAGCGCTAGCGGGTGACCAATTGGCCAAGGATATTATTCTGGGTGTAGGGCATAGTGTCGGGCGTATCGTGGCGATTATGGTCAACTTATTTAACCCAGAAAAGATTCTGGTTGGCTCACCGTTAAACCGCGCGGCTGAGATTCTCTATCCTGCTATCATCTCCTGCATCCGCCAACAATCTTTACCCGCTTATAGTGAACATTTGAAGGTTGAATCCACGCTGTTTTTTAACCAGGGCACCATGCCTGGAGCAGCACTGGTGAAAGAGGCGTTGTATAATGGTTCATTACTGATCAAATTATTACAAGGGTAATATTACATCACTTTGCCAATTGCAGAGGGGCAAATCCCGCTCACTTTCTATCCACTATTATAATCAGCTGTTATCAAAGACCTTTATCGCTGCAACAGAAAGTGAAAGCACTAGCAGGAATTAAGGACAATAGTGGGGCCACCAAGTTCTTGGTTTGATGATCTTGGTTTTATGAGCCACGCTTTGGAAGGATTAAAAACAAAGGGTCGGGAAGTTTATGGGAAGGCCAATGTTTAGTGTAAGTTTTTGTCACATTGGCCCTTAATCCACTCAGGCGGTTTCTAGTTGACTACATCCAATGATTTTACCCACAAATAACGTCCTGCAGCGCCAGTATCAACTTCACCCATCAATCGAACTCGGGTTTGTGGGCTTACGTCACGACCGCGCCAAACGGAACTTTCTATCTCGACGCGCAAAGTTCCAGAGTCATCACGGAAAGTAAAATAGTCCTCACGTTGGTGTGCAACAATATAACCAGTCAGAGTAATATAACTTCCTACCCGTGCACTCATGGCTTGCTGTACAGTACTGGTTTGGCCAGTTACGCTAGGCCCTGTGAAATTGGCTGAAGCATTAACCGCAAAAAGAGTACCTAATAACATAATGATAGATAAAACTTTCTTCATATTGTGTTCCTCTTTGCATTTTTGTAGAGCCTTAAGTATTGATGATGTCAAGCTATTGTCAAATTGGCAAAGAAAGCGCCTGTTGAGTCTCAAAAATTTCACTGTAATGACTAATTGGCATTGTAAGGGTTTAAGTCAGGGTAAAAATTCCCGGCGGCTCCAGTGTCACTGTGTATTAGCGCCTCTTATTTTTCCTCTAATAAATCACTATCCCCAATTTTACAAATCAGCGTATCTGGGAATTTTTTGCCGAATTTAACACTCAAATTCAGATGATCACTATCTTTTTCTATTTTCTGTTCAGGCTGCATACAATCAATAGTACGAGACTTCAATATACTCCAACCACCATCACGTTCTGGTCGTTTACGCAGGCTGGATAATGTCACATCAAGGGAAAAATCATCAGCAAGCGGCCACTCTTTTAATGGCCCGAGCTGGTAGGAAAATTGCTCAATAGAGCGACTGTCAGTAAAGTAACCATAATCACGCTCTAGTAATGTTAACGGTTGATTGTATTTAATATTGATTGTATTTTTGCCTATGGAGACCTGCCCAGTAAAAGCCGCCTTATATAACGGATATTCTCGAGTATCGCTATCGCGTAATTTCCATGCATTTATTTCATCAAGCGTAACCGTCGCAGGCTGCAGCGTTCCATTCACCCTTGCGCTAACAGGCGTATTTGCAGGCATCACAAAAACAAATGCAACATCAGCTTGAATATCAGAAGTGATCTCGTAAACAGCCTGAACCTGACAGTTTTCGTAGTCACAATCAATATTTAACTTTTCTCTTTTTACCGTGAATTTGTTGCTCTGCGGCGAACTCAGAGAAAACGAAGGGGGTTGCCAGATTAAATGGGGGGCTCGCATATTCGCTGGCGATAGAGCAGGGAATAACATTATTGCTGTTGTCAGGAGAATAGACAGATTTAATCTCATGTTCATTCGTTGCAGTCTCTGGCTGATGACAAATATAAAATCACAGGATGATATCATTTTTGAGTGCACCCATTTATGTATGATAACTAATCATTAGCATGATTATTTTTTGTTTCTCGCAACAACATTATCAAAATTTATTATTGCTTACCGCTAAAAGATTGAGCTATCTCAAGCCCCTGTTGATTGGTATCCCCTAGACTTTTCTCAGTGAGTTACTTTCTCCGTAATTCGCAGAGGTCATTTCATTAACGTGGCATATCAGGGCAATCTATTCATGTTAAAGCGTTTATTTGTTACAGGCACGGATACCGACGTAGGTAAGACTGTAGTTTCTCGTGCTTTATTGCAGGCATTCGCCGCACAGGGCCGTTCTGCTGCGGGGTATAAACCCATTGCTGCAAGTTGCCAGGAAACCAGCGAAGGCTTTCAGAATAGAGACGCTTTGGTTCTACAGGCATCTTCCACCATGCCATTGTCCTATAATGAAATTAACCCCATTACCTGTATTGATGAGGTGTTTCACACACCGACAACCCAAGATATTGACTATGGCGTGATGAGCCGTGGCCTAGTGCATTTATCCAGCAAGGCTGATGTTGTCGTGGTAGAAGGGACCGGGGGATGGCGTGTGTTGATGAGCGATCTACGCCCGTATGCCGAATGGGTGGTACAGGAACAGTTGCCAGTTATTCTGGTTGTGGGAATTAAACTAGGTTGTGTCAGCCATGCCTTGCTTACTGCACAATCAATTATTAACGATGGCTTGCCTTTATTAGGTTGGGTGGCTAACCGTATCAACCCGGGTTTAGCCCACTATGCCGAAACCATTGATGCTTTGCAAAAACGTATTCCGGCCCCATTACTGGGTGAGATCCCTTATCTTCCCCGTACCGAACAGCGTGAATTGGCGCAATATCTGGATATTTCGCGCCTAAAGTAAACGCTACGCATTATGGTAAACCGATTGTGGACGTAATCCGCGAGCAATGGTTGTGGCAATAACACAAGCTAACAGCAGACCGGGCAACAGGGTATATTCACCGGTCATCTCAAATACCATCAAGGCAGCCATAATGGGGGCATGAGTGGTGGCAGCCAGTAGCGTTGCCATCCCCGTCAAGGCCATCAGAATCGGTACTGCCATGCCGAGCTCCGGCCAGTTGGTTAAAAACTGACCGACCAGCGACCCTAAAGCGGCACCAACAAACAGCGTTGGCGTAAATACTCCCCCTGGCGCGCCAGAACCGCTACTGGCAAGCACCGCCAATAACTTGCAAACCAGCAGGCCGCCAAGCAGCAAAATACCCGGCGGTGCGGAGAGCAATGATTGCACTACGCTATAACCATTTCCCCACACTTCGGGATACAGCAAGGACAGCAACCCGACAATTAAGCCACCTAATGCCAGTTGTAATGGGGGTTTGAGGTTAAGTGAACGAAATGCTCGCCCGCTGGCCGCCATCCCCCATAAAAAAAGTGGGCCGCAGATACCTGCCAATATTCCTAGTAGGGCCATCAGCAGGTATTGTTCTGGCCATGGAGCACTCAGTGGCGTGACGATATACAGCGGTGTTTGCCCCCCGTTAAGCAGATTGGTCATTAACAGTGCAGTCACGGCAGCAATAATCACCGGGCCAAGGGACGCTAACATTAATGAACCAAACAAAATCTCAGCGATAAACAGGCTACCGGCCAATGGGGCGTGGTAGGCACTGGCCATACCGGCCGCTGCGGAGCAAGCAACCCACAACTTCCACTCTCGGGCATGAGTAAAGCGCTGGGCAAATACCGACCCCACCAGGGCGGCCAGCAGGATCATCGCCCCTTCGCGGCCAATGGCGCTACCACTGGAGACCACCAGTAGTGAAGCAAGACTCTTCACCAGGCTGGCGCCCACATCTAGCCGACCATCACCAGTTTCAATGGCTTCCATATAGTCGGTGGGCGCGACTGGCCGTTGGTGTTGATAATGTTGGTAAGCCCAAAGTAATAAACCGGCCACCAGGCCACCCAGCATGGGTGTCAAAGCTCTGCGCCATCCTGGCAGTGTAGCGGCCGCCGCGACCAAGCTACCATTGGCATGATCGAAAAATAGCCATTCAAGCATCAGCATGGCTTGGTGAAAAAGCCATACCGCCAATGCTGCTGAAATACCGAGAAAAATAGCAATAAGCAAACGTCGCAATAAGGCACGATAGCGACGTAGATGTACCCATCGTTTCATAGGTTGGTAAAGATGAGAATCACTGAGTCGTTGGGCATGATGCTTGCCTGTCCAGTTGGAAGTCAGTCAATCATAAATAGAGCAGGGCACAGCATGCTGTGCCACCGATTACAGATGTATCGTTTAACGTTATGGCCGAATTATTGTGTGACCTGACGGCCAGTTGTACGATCCAGACATTTACGGGTTGAGGGTTCCCAATAAGCATTAACGTTATAGCTGTTATCACAGCGTTCTTCATCGTCAATGGCACGGTCAACCTTATCAAACTCCTTTTCAACGCGAGTATTAACCTTGTTACGCAGAGAACGGCTGGCATCCCATTGCTCTTTGCTTTGGCGAGCTTGCTCATTGCTCATTGCATTACTACCGTTGACCGTAACGCAGGTCCCCCCCTGAGTACAGGTGTCGGCAAACACTGGGGCTTGCCAGACGCCTGCCAACATAACCATGGTGACTGGCAACATCCCGCGCATCAGTCGTTGAATAAAAATGGGTTTCATCGTTTTATCCTTATTAGTGAGTGTTGCATCCCTCAGCAAAACAACACAGGCTCCTGCAATGGCTAAATATATCATTCTGCTCTTGCATTACACCAGCCTGTAAAGGCAGCTTGGGGCGAGAAAATGAGATGGAAGTGGGCTTATGTGGGGGGAAACCCCTCGCGGCAGAGCATCGGCCCTGCCACGGGGAAAACATTAACGAAGAAACATTAACGAGGTAAAACATCAAGCACTGCGGTGAATGCTTAACCCGGCAAAGGACTGGCTGACCGGCATCATTTCAAGAGTATTAATGTTAACGCGAGCAGGCAATGTCGCTACCCAGAATACCGCTTCGGCAATATCTTCTGGTGTCAGGCTATCGACCCCCGCATACGTTTTTTCTGCCCGGTTATCATCGCCTTTGAAGCGGACATTAGAGAATTCTGTGCCGCCTACCATGCCGGGTTCAATATCGGTGACACGAATATGTGTTCCATGCAGATCAGCACGTAGCCCCAGGCTGAATTGCTTCACAAACGCCTTGGTAGCCCCATAAACATTACCACCGGCATACGGCCAGTTGGCGGCGGTGGAGCCAATATTAATCACATGGCCCACATTGCGCTCGACCATGGCTGGCAATAAGGCCCGAGTGATATTGACCAACCCTTTGGTATTGGTATCGATCATGGTTTCCCAATCATCAATATTGGCTTTATGGGCCGGTTCCAGGCCTAATGCCAAGCCTGCATTATTCACTAATACATCCACATCACGCAGTGTGGCTGGCAATTCAGCAATAACTTGTTGAATGGCAGCACGATTGCGAACATCCAAGCGGACAATATACAGTGCATCCCCTAACTCTGCCTGTAATGCTTCCAGGCGATCAATTCTACGCCCTGTGGCAATCACTTGGTGACCTTCACCGACAAACTTACGGGCGATCGCTTCACCAAAACCGGAGGTAGCACCGGTGACAAAAATAATCATATTACTGTCCTCAATTGTTTTTACTTTACCGGCTACTCTAGCGCGATGGCGTAATACTCACAAATTGAATTGCCAATAGCGCAAGAGTTATATCTGCTATTGTCTATTTTTACTGGCTATTGCTCCGGTATTTACGCGCGATGATCAAGGCAGCCATAAGGATTACGCCAGGCAACCATACCCAAAGCAATTCTGAAACAATCACAGCGTGCCCGCTTGGAGTGAGATATTTGTGCAGTTCGAAAGGAGCAACACGGATCACTTGCCAAGGTGCAAAAAAGCGTTCGCTACTCCAAGGCCATAACCAACCAACGCCTTTACCCCCGGTGGTGACTGAATCCAATAGACTATGCGACAGTAACGAGATAAACAGGAATAACCAGGTTTTGATGGGAGCCACTTTAAACCAACGGTAAAACAGCAGTGCCAAGGTAGGCATGAGTACCGCAAACAGCAGTGAATGGGTAAAACCCCGATGCCCGAAAGCATTGCCATAAGCTACACCAAATTTAAACGCCACTACATCAGCATCCGGCAGCATGGAAAGTGCAATACCCGCCAGTAACAGGCGAGGGGGGATAACCTTCTGACCGAGGCCCAAACCGAGACACAAGGGCACCGCAGCATGGGTAATAATTGTGGGCATAATTATCTTGCGTGATTTCAAGTTGGCAACAGTGGTACATGATATCCTGGTCGTCTGCAAGTTACAGCAAGTGAGTTACTTGGATATCATTTTGCGCTAATGAATCTACTTGGGTTTGCATTTGCACCAAGGATCCGGGATCTCCATGACAAACGGCTATTCATTCATGGAAAGGCGGAAAAATATTCTGGGCTTCAGTCGATCATATCCACGACCAGTCTGAATCTCAAAGAAATTGAGACACACTGGAATGAGGTACTGCGCTTGGCGACCTCGATCAAGCAGGGCACGGTAACCGCATCGCTGATGTTAAAAAAGTTGGCCAGCTACCCCAAACAAAACGGCTTGGCAAAAGCGTTACGGGAAATTAGCCGTATCGAGCGAACGTTGTTTATGCTGGACTGGTTTCGCGATCCGGCCCTGCGCCGTCGTGTGCAAGCCGGTTTGAATAAGGGTGAAGCCCGCAATGCGCTTGCGCGGGCCGTTTTTATGCATCGGTTGGGTGAAATAAGAGACAGGGGCTGGAAAATCAAAGCTATCGCGCCAGCGGGCTGACGCTGTTGACTGCGGCGATCACGTTGTGGAATACGGTGTATATAGAAAGGGCCGTCGAATCGCTAAAACGAAAGGGGATCCAGATTAATGAGTCGTTGGTTTCTCACCTGGTATCAGAATCTCACTGAGCACGTTTCTGCTGGCGATTTTACAGATTCTCCTGACCACCACGGCTACTGAAACCCGCATCACAACAGTGATCCCCCCTGACTGTGGTGCTGTCAAATCCCCTGGGATATTTATGAATACTGTATATCAAGGGTTATGTGAGGAAGGAACATTAACCTACTCAAAAAATTGACATCCTTTCGTCTATAACACTCACTAATCTTAAGCTATTTTAATCTTATATTTCCGTTCAAAAAGTTTACTCAATAACATACCTTCGCACGATGGGATTCCAAATCCCGATATCAAGCCGACACTGCTTGGGGGGTCTAAATGCTCATTCAGAGGCAATAATGAATAAAAATAATTACTTTCCAATTTTTTAGACCATACTGACCATGACCATCACGATGCAGGTTATGTGTGATAACACTGTCAATATGGCATCAACTAATGCGCCTGTTCTATGTAATAGATGGTGATGAGCTCTAATGATCGATACTTTGCTGTTGGACGATTTAAGACGTATGGCAGGTAGGGTTAAATAGATAATACTCCATGGACTCGCACTTACATCATATAAATAAAATTAACTAATAAAAATGAATTTCTTCACTTCTGGAGGCAAGGATGTACAACCAATTTATGTCTAAATATTCTGTTCATTTGTGTATTCACCATCTATTCGAGGCACAAGTTGCACGCAGTCCTGAAGCCACGGCATTGGTCTTTGAGGGAGAGGCGCTCAGCTATGGGGAACTCAACGCCAGGGCCAATCGACTGGCGCATCGGCTTATTACTTTGGGCGTCAGACCTGATCAACATGTAGCGATCTGTGTTGAACGATCCCCGGCGATGATTGTTGGCCTGATGGCGATCCTTAAAGCAGGTGGGGCCTATGTGCCGCTTGATCCGGAGAACTCGGGGGAGCGACTGGCTTTCATTCTTGCCGATACTGCTCCGGTCCTGGTGCTGGCTGATGCGGCCGGACGCCACGCACTTGGGGACACTTTGCAGGCACATACCGTACTCGATCCCCGTGATGTCTACCCTGAAGCAGACGCCAATCCTGAAGTTCCCGATCTTACTCCCAATAACCTCGCTTATATCATCTACACCTCAGGTTCAACCGGACAGCCCAAAGGCGTTATGGTTGAGCATGCACAGGTAGTGCGTCTGTTCGACACGACACACGCCGCCTTTGGTTTTAAAGACAGTGACGTTTGGTGCCTGTTCCACTCTTTCGCCTTCGACTTCTCGGTCTGGGAGTTATGGGGGGCCCTTCGTTATGGTGGAATGCTGGTGCTGGTTCCTCATGTTATTACCCGCTCTCCGCAGGCATTCTACCGGTTGATTTGTAAGCAAGGCATCACCGTCTTGAACCAGACTCCGAGCGCCTTTACTGCCTTGATGGGACATGTAAAACCGTCATCGAACCGGCTACGCTATGTCATCTTTGGCGGTGAAGCTCTACAGCCATCGACCCTGCGCGACTGGTATGGAGTGCATGATGAATCTTTCCCACAACTGGTGAACATGTACGGGATCACGGAAACCACGGTCCATGTCACCTATTACCCGTTGACCTCATCGGATGCACAGCAAGACGACAGTGTGATCGGCCAACCTCTGTCGGATTTGAATCTCTATCTTCTGGATACGCATGGCCGGCCTGTTCCAATGGGGGACGTGGGTGAAATGTACATAGGGGGTGCCGGTGTTGCACGTGGATATCTGAACCGTCCTGATCTGACGGCAGAACGTTTCCTGCACGACCCTTTTGCGGGTAAGACTGACGCACGGATGTACAAGTCGGGGGATCTGGCCCGTTATCTTCCGAACGGCAATCTGGCGTTCCTGGGCCGTAATGATGACCAGGTCAAGATCCGGGGGTTCCGGATTGAATTGGGTGAAATTACAGCCCGGTTGAGCGAACATCCCTCCATCCGCGAGGCGGTAGTCGTGGCGCAAGGTGAGGAGACCGACAAGCACCTGGTTGCTTACGTTGTAGCGCAGTCTGAGGTTCAGGATACGTCGGTAGACGCTGAGGCTGGCTCGGCTCTGGCGGGAACACTGCGTGATTATCTGAGTGGCTGCTTACCCAACTACATGGTGCCATCTGCCTTTGTACGGATAGAAAGCTTCCCCTTGACGGATAATGGCAAGCTTGATCGCAAGGCATTGCCTGCTCCGCGGATGGATGCCTTTGCCCATGTGGCATACGAGGCACCGTTGGGCGAAATAGAAGTCACTCTTGCCGGGATCTGGTCAGAACTGCTTGGCGTTGAACAAATTGGTCGCCATGATAACTTCTTCGCCCTCGGCGGCCATTCACTCATGGCCGTGCGATTGGTCAGTCGCATAGCTGCCCTTGGAACTGAATTGCAGCTCGCAACTTTGTTTACCTCTCCAACGCTCAAGGCTGTTGCCTTGGCGATTGAAGCTAAGCCTAATGCTGGCTCTGTGGTGCGTGGATCAATCAAGCCTCTCTCTCGCGACGGGTCCTTGCCGCTGTCTTTTGCTCAGCAGCGGCTTTGGTTTCTGGCCCAACTCGACAGTGGGATCAGCGACGCCTATCACATCCCCTTGGCGCTGAGATTACGTGGCCAGTTGAACGTGGCGGTCTTGCAGCAGGCCCTTGATGCATTGTGGGCACGTCATGAAGCATTGCGTTCGGTCTTCGTCACCAATGAGGGGGAGGTAGAAGTACGTCTGCTGGCATGCGACCACGGTTTACCATTGCGCCGGATTGGTCTCCATGGTGGATCGAGCACGGAGGCCGAGCTTACAAGGCTTTGCACCGACGAGGCTCGGGCACCCTTTGATCTAGATACCGGTCCGTTGATCCGGGCTTGCCTGATCTCGGTGCCTGTTACCTCAGCCGCAGATGAGCATATATTACTGCTCACACAACATCACATCGTTTCAGATGGCTGGTCGCTCGGTATTCTTTTGCCAGAGTTAAGTGCGCTGTACACAGCTTTTAGCAACCATCAGGCAAGTCCGTTATCGCCATTAGCGATCCAATATCCAGACTATGCAGCCTGGCAGCGGCAATGGTTGTCGGGAGAGCGCAGGAATGAGCAAGCGGCTTACTGGAAGCAGGCATTGGCTGATGTCCCAACACTGCTCGACTTGCCAACAGACCGGCGGCGACCTGAGCAGCAGTCCCTTGTAGGTGCCTCTGTGCCGATCGAACTCAGTGCCGAGCTGACAACGGCCCTCAAGCGTTTTAGCCAGCAGCAGGGGGTGACACTCTTCATGACGCTGTTGTCGGCCTGGGCCGCAGTGCTGTCACGTCTGTCGGGGCAGGAAGATATTGTCATCGGAGCGCCCAGTGCCAACCGGGGTCATTGTGACATTGAGCCGCTGATCGGTTTCTTCGTCAACACACTGGCGCTACGGATTGATCTCAGCAACAGCCCAAGCGTTGCCGACCTCATCATTCGAGTACGCGAACAGGCACTCAAGGCCCAGTACCATCAGGATCTGCCGTTCGAGCAGGTGGTGGAGATAACGCAACCGCCAAGGCGGTTGAGCCATACGCCACTGTTTCAGGTGGTGTTTGCCTGGCAAAACCATGATGCAGGCGAATGGGCTTTACCCGACCTTGAAGTCAGCCCAGTTGGTTCTACCTATGAAGTAGCCCGGTTCGATCTGGAATTGAACCTGGCCGAGGTTGGTGATCGGATCGTTGGTGCCCTTGCCTATGCGACCGCGTTGTTTGACCCGGCCACTGTTGAGCGTCATGTGGGCTATCTGAAGACCGTCCTTACCGAGATGACCAGGGATGCCAGCCAGACTGTAGCCAGAATAGACCTGCTTGATGCGTCCGAGCGCACATTGTTGCTTAAGACGTGGAACTCGTTGGATGAATCCTGTCCAACCCATCTGTGTATTCATCATCTATTCGAGGCGCAGGTTGCACGCAGTCCTGAAGCCACAGCATTGGTCTTTGAGGAAAAAACTCTCAGCTACGGCGAACTCAACGCCAGGGCTAATCGGCTAGCGCATCGACTGATTGCTTTAGGTGTCAGGCCTGATCAGCGCGTAGCGATTTGTGTCGAGCGTTCTCCGGCGATGGTTGTTGGCCTGATGGCAACTCTGAAAGCAGGTGGGGCCTATGTGCCACTCGACCCAGAGAACTCGGGGGAGCGACTGGCTTTCATTCTTGCCGATACGGCACCGGTCCTGGTGCTGGCTGATGCGGCCGGACGCCAGGCACTCGGGGACACTTTGCAGGCGCATACCGTACTCGATCCCTGTGATGACCACGCTGAAACGGATGCCAACCCTAAAATTCCTGGTCTTACTCCCAATAACCTTGCCTATATCATCTACACCTCGGGTTCGACCGGACAGCCCAAAGGGGTCATGATCGAGCATGCTCAGGTGGTGCGTCTGTTCGACACGACACACGCCACCTTTGGTTTTGAGGCCAATGACGTTTGGTGCCTGTTCCACTCTTTCGCCTTCGACTTCTCGGTCTGGGAATTGTGGGGAGCCCTTCGTTATGGCGGCACGCTGGTGCTGGTTCCCCATGCCATTACCCGCTCTCCGCAGGCATTCTACCAGTTGATTTGCGAGCAGGGTGTCACCGTCTTGAACCAGACTCCGAGCGCCTTTACCGCCCTGATGGTGTATGCACAACCGTCATCGGATCGGCTGCGCTATGTCATCTTTGGCGGTGAAGCGCTGCAGCCATCAACCTTGCGCGACTGGTATAGAATACGTGGCGAATCTCCCCCACAACTGGTGAACATGTACGGGATCACGGAAACTACGGTCCATGTCACCTATTACCCGTTGACCTCATCCAATACGCAACAAGACGACAGCGTGATCGGCCAGCGTCTGCCGGACCTGAATCTCTACCTTCTGGATGCGCATGGCCAGCCTGTTCCGATGGGTGCCGTGGGTGAAATGTACGTAGGGGGAGCCGGTGTTGCGCGTGGATATCTGAATCGTCCCGAACTGACGGCAGAGCGTTTCCTGCACGATCCCTTTGCGGGTAAGGCTGACGCACGGATGTACAGATCAGGGGATCTGGCCCGTTATCTTCCGAACGGCGATCTGGCATTTCTGGGTCGCAATGATGACCAAGTCAAGATCCGGGGCTTCCGGATTGAATTGGGTGAAATTACGGCCCGATTGAACGAACATCCCACCATCCGCGAAGCGGTGGTGGTGGCCCAAGGCAAGGAGACCGATAAGCGCCTGGTTGCTTATATAGTGGCACAGTTCGGGGCTCAAAACACGTCGGTAGACGCTGAAGCTGGCTTGACGATGGCGGGAGCACTGCGTGATTACCTGAGCGGCCGTTTACCCGACTATATGGTGCCGTCTGCCTTTGTACGCTTGGAGAGCTTACCGCTAACGGGCAATGGCAAACTTGATCGGCGGGCGTTACCGGTGCCCGAAAGCGATGCCTTTGCTCATGCGGTATACGAAGCACCGTTGGGCGAAACAGAGCTCACTCTTGCTGGAGTCTGGTCAGAACTGCTTGGCGTTGAACATGTTGGTCGCCATGACAACTTCTTCGCCCTCGGAGGCCATTCACTCTTGGCAGTGCGGTTGATCGAGCGGTTACGCCGCCAAGGTTTGAGTCTTGCTGTGCGTGATTTGTTTCAAACTCCCGTGTTGTCGACTCTGGCCAGCACACTTGGGCAGCACGGTGAGATGGTGGTACCGCCCAATCTGATCAAGCCCGATACGTCAAGAATTACGCCCGAACTGCTGCCATTGATAGACCTCAGCCAATCAGACATCGACCTGATCATTTCACAGGTTCCTGGGGGGGCAGCTAACATCCAGGATATCTATGCACTCTCGCCTATGCAGGACGGCATCCTGTTCCACCATATGCTGGCAAAAGAAGGTGACCCCTATTTGCTGGTTGCCCAGATGACCTTTGCTGATCGTGAGACATTGGAGCGGTATCTGGCTGCCGTGCAACAGGTTGTAGACCGCCACGACATTTTGCGTACCGCCTTTGTTTGGGAAGGATTGTCTCGACCCGCGCAAGTTGTCTGGCGACAGGCTCCACTCTCAGTCACGGATATTGTCCTCGATTCGGCAGATGGCCCCATTACCGAGCAACTTTCTTGGCGCTTTGATTCATGCCGGTACCGAATTGACCTGACTCAAGCACCGGTATTGCGCTTTATTGTTGCCCATGATCCCGTCTCAGGCTGCTACATTCTGATGCAACTGCAGCATCACTTGATTGATGATGCTTCTTCCTTACAGTTTTTTTATAACGAAGTGCAGGCTTTCCTTGCCGATAAGAGTGAGAAATTATCGTCGCCTCAGTCGTTCCGCAACCTGATCGGTCAAGTGCAGTTGGGCAAAAGCGTGGAGGAACATGAGCATTTCTTCAAATCAATGCTGGCTGACATAGAAGAGCCGACGCTGCCATTCGGATTAGCGGAGGTGCATCTGGACGGCGCGCAGGTAGGTCAGACCCACCGCATGGTTTCGGCCGAACTAAATGATCGGTTGCGAGCGCAGGCGAGGCGTTTGAATGTGAGTCTCGCAAGTCTGTGTCACGTTGCCTTTGCTCAGGTACTGGCGCGCACCAGCGGCCAGGAAAAGGTTGTGTTTGGCACAGTACTGTTTGGACGTATGCAAGCGGGCCACGGGTTAGATCGCGCCATGGGCATGTTCATCAACACGCTACCAATCCGATTTGATTCAGGTGACCTTGATACTGCTGAGAGTGTCCAGCAGGCTCATGTTAGGCTGGCAGAGTTGCTCGCCCACGAGCATGCTTCTCTGGCGCTGGCGCAACGGTGCAGTGCGGTCGCCACAGGTACGCCACTGTTCAGCGCATTGCTCAACTATCGGCACAATGATCTGTCTGGTGAGGGTAACATTGTCCAAACCATGCGGAAAATGCCAGGCGCCGAGTTCTTGAGTGAACAAGAGCGGACCAATTATCCGTTCACATTGTCTGTGGAAGATTTCAGCCATTCACTGGGGTTGACAACCCAAGTGATCACACCGTTTGATTCCGAGCGTGTGTGTAGCTATATGGAACAGGCATTAGACAGTCTGGTACAAACCTTGGAGCTCTCACCGCACCGTCCGATTCGACAGTTGGATATTCTGCCTGCGTCTGAACGTACATTGCTGCTCAAAACGTGGAACGCAACAGATACATCATGTCCAGATCATTTGTGTATTCATCATTTATTCGAGGAGCAGGTAGAGCGCAGTGCAAAGGCAACAGCACTGATCTTTGAGGGAGAAATACTCAGTTACGGTGAGCTCAATGTCAGGGCCAATCGACTGGCACACCGGCTAATCGCGTTGGGCGTTGAGCCAGACCAGCGGGTGGCGATCTGTGTCGAGCGCTCGGTGGCCATGGTTGTTGGCCTTATGGCGATCCTTAAAGCAGGTGGGGCCTATGTGCCGCTTGATCCGACCTATCCGGGAGATCGACTGGCCTACATTCTTGCCGACACTGCTCCGGTCCTGGTGCTAGCCGATACGGCTGGGCGGCAGGTACTGGGTGAGGCGTTGCAATCCCACACTGTGCTTGATCCCAATGAGACCCAAACAAGGGTATTTGCGGAAACTGATGCCAATCCCCAGGTTCTCGGTCTTACACCCCACAACCTCGCTTATATCATTTATACCTCAGGTTCAACCGGGCACCCAAAGGGCGTCATGATTGAGCACCGTGGATTAATCGCATCAACTCTGGCAAGAACCACGGTCTATAAGGCGAATTCCGAGGCTGTATTTTTACTCCTATCATCGATGGCGTTTGACAGTTCCATTGCAGGTATATTCGGAACGTTAACAACCGGTGGTGCTTTGTGTTTGCCAGGGAGCAATAAGGTCGTAGATCCACACATTATCAGCCGCCTTTTAATTGAAAACAAAGTCACCTCAGTCTTGCTGGTACCATCTCTTGCCAGATTAGTTCTGCCGCAAGTCGCCCAACTCGGATATGGCCAACTCCGTCAGGTGATCGTGGCTGGGGAATTGTGCCCTGCGAAATTAGTTCAGGAAGTAACCTCAGTATTTACTGCCGTTGAATTATTCAATGAATACGGCCCAACTGAAGCGACAGTCTGGGCAACAGTTTATCGCTGCTCCTCTAGTGACGTTGATCAGGTTCCGATAGGCCGTCCGATTTCAAACACATACATTTACCTTCTTGACGAACATGGTCAACCTGTTCCGATAGGCGCGGTGGGAGAGATGTATATCGGAGGGGTAGGTGTTGCACGTGGATACCTGAATCTCGCCGAACTGACGGCCGAGCGTTTCTTGCTTGATCCATTTGTAGGCAAGCCTGACGCACGTATGTATAAGACAGGGGACTTGGTCCGCTATCTGCCCAACGGGAACCTGGTGTTCCTGGGCCGCAATGACGACCAAGTCAAGATCCGGGGTTTGCGGATTGAGCCGGGTGAAATTGTGGCCAGACTGACCGAGCATCCTTCCATCCGCGAGGCGGTAGTGGAAGTGCAAGGTGTAGACACGGACAAACGACTGGTCGCTTATGTCGTGGCTCATCCAGTCTTAGGAAGTGATACCTTCATATCCCAAGTCGGATCAGAGGAGGGTTTACCACTTGCGGGACAATTACGCGATCATCTGAGTGAACGTTTACCCGATTACATGGTACCGTCTGCTTTTGTGCTCATGGAATGCTTGCCGCTAACCCCTAACGGCAAGCTTGATCGACAGGCGTTACCTGTACCTGAGGGCGAGGCTTTTGCCCATGTAGCCTACAAGGCACCACAAGGTGAGATTGAAACTATCCTGGCAGCGTTTTGGTCAGGGTTGCTCGGGATTGAGCAGATCGGTCGCCATGACAACTTCTTCGCCCTCGGCGGTCATTCGCTCATGGCCATCCAACTGATGAAGAAAGTCAGGAGTTATGGCTTGGAGTGTTCACTGAGCGACATTTTTGAACACCCACGATTGGCTAACCTTGCCTCACAAATCGCACAAACTGCTGTATTTCAATCACATAGCGGAGCGATCACGGTGCGCGCTGGCGGAAGTGAGCCTCCGGTCTTTTTTGTTCCCTCGGGACTGGCTGATTATTCGTATGCAATTTCTCTGGCCCAACAAATCCGCGTTAACTGCCCAATCCATGTATTGCCGTGGTCAGCCATTGGCGACCCTCTACCTCATTCAATAGAGGATATGGCCGAAAGGATGATACCGCTTATCCAAGCGATACAGCCAGAAGGACCTTATCGAATTGCGGGGTATTCTTCTGGAGGGATACTTGCTTATACCATCGCCCATGTGCTTATTTGCACAGGGGAAAACGTTGAATTTTTAGGATTTATTGATGTTCCTGCGCCACAGGATTTACTTTATAAAAATCAAGATATTAAACACTATTTCATTGAACATGTTAAAGCGGTAGTTTCAGAGGATGAATATCATAAATTCGATACGCTAAATAAAGGAGATGAGCTTGCTGTGCTGATTAAAAAAGCACAGGAATTGGGAGGCTATGATTTAAATGCAGACATCTCACTGGAAACAGTCAAATGGCAAGCCATTTATCATTTTTCAAAAATTGCCAGAGCCTATAAGCCATTGACATTACCGATCAATATCTCTTATTTCTACGCGGCTGAACGTGAACATTCTCATCTGCCTCAAGTTGATATGGTGGGCGGTTGGAGAGAACTATTACCTGATTTAGCAATTAGTTCTGTTTCTATTCCAGGCAGACATGTGTCCATGATGGAGGATATTAGTAATCGCAAACACTTGGCTGAAGCATTCGATCGAGCACTTTTGTAGTAAACAATGATTGAGCAGTACGCTCATCTATATGCAAGTGGGGTTGTTAAACATGCTGTAACTCCCTCACTTGCTTGCACGATTAAATACAACATTCTGTCGCCAGTAAACTATCCCAAAAGCTTGTATCCCGTGCAGCGGGATACTCCTCAGCGCCGAATTATAAACCGGAGAAACCATGGCTAATCCCTACCGCGAACTTATCACAACCCCCGGCGTCATGGGGTTAGTGATCGCGAGTTCCATTGCTCGCCTGCCACAGGCAATGTCCGGCATCGGCATCATTACAATGTTAGTGCAGCAGACGGGTCTTTATTGGCTGGCTGGCTCGGTCGCCGGGACCTTTACCTTGGCGAATGCGATTGTCGGCCCGCAAGTCTCGAAACTCGTTGATCAGCATGGCCAGAGCCGGATTCTCCCCTTTGTGACCGCCTTTAGCATTGGTATGTTGCTGGCACTGATAATTGCTGTCTATATGAGTGCTCCGACTCCACTGCTTTTTATTCTTGCTACATTGTCGGGCACGATGCCAAGCATGCCTGCCATGATAAGAGCACGCTGGACACAGCTTTTCCGCGGCAAGCCGCAATTACACACGGCCTTCTCTTTGGACACAGTTCTCACTGAACTCGCTTTTATAATCGGCCCACCACTCGCCATTGGCCTGAGTACCAGTTTTTTCGCCGAGGCCGGACCTCTTGTTGCCGTATTGCTACTGATCACCGGCGTGACAGCGTTTCTTCTACAGCGAGAGACAGAACCGAAGGTCGTCGTAGGCGTCAGGAGGAACACAAGCTCGACCTTACTTATCCCCGGCGTTCGTACCATTGTTCTGGCACTACTGGCGATGGGAGTGATTGGCGGCTCCATCGATGTGGCTGTGGTTGCCTTTGCCAACGCACAAGGTTGGCCAGCGTCTGCCAGTTTCATCCTGGCAGCCTATGCGCTAGGCTCAATGATCGCGGGCCTGACATTCGGTGCATTAAGGATTTCCTTACCCATTGAAAAGCAGTTCTTCGTGGGGGTACTGGTAACTTCAGTCACAGCTGTATTGCCTATTTTCTCACCGGATGTCTACATCCTTTCCATGATGCTCTTTGTGGCAGGTATGTCATTTGCACCAACGATGGTCGTTGTTATGAATCTCGGTACGATCATTGTTCCGCCGTCCAGGCTCACCGAAGGACTCACTTGGATGACGACGGGTATCAGCATCGGTGTAGCGCTCGGGAGTGTCCTCGCGGGCATGGTCATCGATGTCTATGGCGCACGGTCAGGGTTCAGTGTAGCCATTGTTTCGGGCTTGGTCATGGTGGTTATCGTGCTTTTGGGACTACGTACACTTCGTGCCACGTCAGCGGTTGATGCCGAACCTACCTTCAAGTAATCGTCCCGATCAGGCCGCCCTTGTTGTCTGAGGGCAGCACTTTTCGAGCTACGTTAAATGACCACATCTTGTCTACATGACCTAACGTGAGGGAAACTACAATATGACGACATTTGGCTTAGTTTTGAACATGGGTCGCGGTAGGAATGGCAGTCACCTGCCACCCCCCGCACAGATCCGGACGTGCGCTGCTAACGCATCCGGCTCCTACCACGGGTGTTTGGCGTAAAAGCGCTGTCCAGGATAAGGATGGAGAATTCGAGGGATAGGTATCCACCGTTTTAACAGACCCTTGAAGGGTAACCAAGTCATGTGCTGTCGCTGACTTCGCCGTCTTAACGCCTTTAACCACAGCTTGGCTACTTCATCAACAAACCGGCTCTGACGTACTAAGCGCCCTTAATTCAGCATCTGTTTTTCAGCTATTCACTGCGCCACACTGTTGCTCTCTACGATAAACACAGGGCGCAATCATGAAATCTCAACAACGTGCCGACTATTGGCGTGAACAAATTACTCTCTGGCAAACATCCGGACTCTCCGGTCAGATTTTTTGTCAGCAACATCAACTTACTTAACCTGAGCTTTGGATAAAAAATTGAACTAAGTGCCTGTTCCCAGATCCGATCTTTTGATGAAAAAACAAACGGATCAATCGAGTGGGGAACAGGCATGAACAAATTAGTAGAACTCTTCTGTGATCTCGATGATTTTATACGGTGGACAAGATAGAAGCACAGTTACCGTGGAATGTTGACCTGGCCCCTTTTTCAAAAAATGTGCCGCAATATGAATAGGGCAAGTACGTCGATTTAACGGCGGTTACGTATATCCAGCATCGCGCAAGCCAACAATCAAACTGCGGAGTTTTGTTGACGCGCTAATTGCTGAATTTCGGACTGAGATATAAAAGGCAACTTGGTGATAGAGCAAATTTTGCTTACCACCGCTCCACTTTCGTTAAGCCAGATTTATTGCCTGGAAATAGTGGGATGGCTAATGGGCTAAAGAGCAAAAAAGTTTAAAGCCCTTTAATACATCATGGTCCATCAGCATATAATCTCTATTGCCATCCATATACTTCAACAAAACCGACTAGTTCATTTTTTCTGAAAGACTGGTGCAAATAGTTAGTGTTCTTTAATGATGATAACTGATGTATGCTTATTTAATACAATAAATCACTTTGTTAAATCTAAATATTTTAACCAGGATAATGCCATGAAGAAAGTCAAATTATTTGCTTTATTATCTACTGTTACTCTAGTCTCCTTCAGTAGTCAGGCTCATAATGTCACTGCAAGAGCCTCTACCATTGACAGCGCTGAGGCACAGATTGCCGCTCAGGCGAAAAAAGCCAACATGAATTATAATATTATTGCTACGCTCGATAAAAATGGCGTGTATATGCTTGCCAAGCTGGTAAATTAATACTTTATTTTGATTCTACATCACAAAAGCAGCTCTATTTAACAATAAATTGCGCAGCAAAAATAAATAATTATTAACAATAGGTAATTTAATGAAAAACTCTCTAATCCCCTCGATGATCCTGATGTCTAGCTTTGTTATGGCTACTGCTCCCCAAGCGGCTCAACAAGAAACTATCAAACTTGATTCGATTTTACAGGCAATTGACAGCATGGATCCTACGCAATTTGCCAAAGTATTAACTGACAATTCAAAGTTTAAATTCGGTAATTTTCCAGAAGCAGTTGGAAAAGAAGCGATTGCAAAATATCAGACTGACTTTTATAGCAGCATTAAAGGGTTAAAACATGAAGTTGTTCACTCTTGGCATGATAAATCAAGTATTGTTGCTGAAATGAATGTCACTTATACCCGTCATGATGGCAGCACCATCACATTACCAGTGACCGATGTATTTAAAATAAAAGATAATAAAGTGGCTGGCACATATATCTATATGGACATTGCTCCGCTTTATGCCCCTAAGTAACCTGAACTCTGGGTAAAAGGTTGTTCATTAGGGTAATCTTTTCCTCATCGGGTTTTCAGTGATGACGGATAGCCTTGCGAAAGAAGTACAAGGCAGCTCTATTCCGCTGCTTAACTCGCGCACTGAAAATCGTAATATGTAACGTATAGGGGTTCTACACTGGAACCCCTGATTTTTCCGTCACCTCTGTGCCAAGCTTTATGCCATTGTCAACGGACCATTAGCCTCGACATTCGCGGAACAAATCGCTGTCCGGATTATAGACGCTGGTGCTGATGTCCCAAAGCCCCAGAACGGACGAGAACAGATTGTCGTGGGAATACGGTTTTTTCGCCGCATTTTCCTGCAGGCAAGACATGTTGATGTGTTTCTCAGCGATAAATCCCGGTGACATCCAGACCTGCATCGGGATATGCGTCTGCTGATCCGGTGCCAGTTTGTATGGTGTGCCATGGAGATACAGCCCGCTTTCGCCCAAAGACTCACCGTGATCGGAAACATACAGCAGCACGGTGTTGTACTGACCGCTGTATGATTTTAGTTTTTCAATCATCTGCGCTAAGACATAGTCGGTGTAATGAACGGTGTTGTCGTAGGTGTTAACCAGTTGTTCCTGAGTACAGTTTTCTATATCGCTACGCGCACATTCTGGCATAAATTGCCGATGCTCAGCCGGATAACGTTGGTAATAGGTCGGGCCATGGCTGCCAATCATATGGAAGGCGACCAGCTTGTCTCCAGCCATTTTTGCGATTTCCTTATCAAGGTTTTCCAGCATCACTTCGTCATAGCAGGTTTTTCCATCGCACAGTTTTGCGTTATCACTAGGCTTAATTTCGATAGTCGGAATGCGGCTACACACGCCTTTACAACCGCCATCGTTATCTTTCCACAACAGCGAGACCCCGGTTTTCTGCACAATATCGAGGAAGTTTTCACTGTTGGATGCTTTATTACCATCGTACTCGGTGCGGTTCATATTCGAGAACATGCACGGCACGGAAACTGCTGTCGCAGTACCACAGGAATGCATGTCTTTAAACGAAATAACGCCGCCAGATTTGCTGGTAAAGGTGTTGGTATCACGTGAATAACCATTCATCGAGAAATTCTGGCTACGTGCAGTTTCACCAATCACCAGGAACATCAGCGTGGGCTTTTCGTTACTGGCGACGCGTTTAGCATCATCCCCCAGCGTCTGGAAGGGCACTTTAGTCTTAAAGTACCTATCCTTAACATACTGGAAAGTGCTGTAAGTGTAGTTTGCCGGGATAATCTCTTTATTCAACGTCGAGTTATTGCGCCCGACAGAGGCATAATCCTGGTAATAAAGCGCGGCAACACCTGCAACTAAAATCAACGATGCCATCATTGACAGAGAACGGTAGGCAATGCCTTTGTACCATTTTGATGGATATTCAATTTTTATCAAAAACAGCAAGATAGCCGGAACAATGCCGGTTAATAGAATCCATAAAATAAGTGATCCATTCAGGTAGGAATGGGCTTCTTGAGGGTTTGTTTCAATGATGTTTTCGATCATTGTCTGATCAAACATCACTTTGTATTTGAGTGTGGAGTAACTAACCATGGAGCCTGTGACGAGCAACAAGGCGAAGAATGGTTTTAACAGATAACGAATCGAGAAGGGCATAAACACGAAGTTGAGTGCCGCGACCAACACGAACGGAATCGAGATCATGAAACCAATCTTAACGTGTTCGAGATGGGTCAAAATATCGTAAAAATGCAATAACACGGGCCAGTTAAGTAAGAATGCAAAAACGACTGCCAACAGTAAAACCAGTGGTACAACTTTCATCCTGAAAAGTACGGGCATTGCGAACTCCATAAATAAATCCATTCAAATCTATACATAAGGTGCTTCATCAAATTCGCAAACAGGTTGCCAGATAGCATTTCCTAACGCAAATTAGCACGCCAATCGGTCATCCAAGCGCCATTGAGTTGTCGCATGAACATAACCAAGACCATATGACCTCTGATTTCGCTTATCGTTCCATTTGTCAAGGCTCATTAGAAATGTCTGCCTAATAGCAATGTACACAGTGACGTTGCGAGAGGATTTGCCTGGTTTGGGGCAATCTGCGCTAGATATCTAGATTCCACGTAGCGTCATCATGGTGCGCATAATGTATATTATGTTAAATAGAGTATCAGGCTACTTAGTACATAACTGCCCTGTGAACCTCGCTAGTCATGCACTTCCCTCACCTTTCATGTTTAATTATGTTTATAGCCATTCCCCACATCTACTGGCTGCCATCGCGACATTTACCGGTACGTTGGTTATTGATGACTATGCCGGCTATAAAGCACTCTTTGCTTCTGACGCAATAAAAGAAGCCGGGTGCCTTGCCCACGTCAGACGCAAGTTCTTTGAGCAATACAAAGTTAACCATCAGCCACTGGCCAAACGCGTACTGGACGGCATCCGCGAGTTGTACAAATTAAATTGATTGATAACGTCCTGCTTATCGTTTCTGTTCCAATTTCTCTTTCTTGTTTGAGCAGAATGCTCTAGATCGGCCATAGTGGCTGGTTTGCCTGATTCCACCACTGCGATCCGGCAACCGCTAACGTGTGTTCATACAATCGGTTCGCTTAAATCAATGGACTCAATAGTCTTTGCTAAAGGTATAGATTGACGGGGAAAGTCACGTCGGAGTCGGCGGGCTAGCTCCCCCAATGCATCACTACGATCCATCGCATGATGGACTAGCAAAGACGCAACCTGCCGAACCTGAGCCTTTGCGCCAGGCTCACGACTATTATCCTGCCCGCGAAGTGCATTACGCCACCCCAGTGTTGCCTTGTTTACATCAATTTGATCCAGCACTCGAATTAAGCCTGAAGACTGGACTTGCACGAGGAGGCGAAGAAACATCAGAGCCTCATTGTAAAAAGTGGGGCTGGGCTGAGATAACGCCTCTGCTAACCCACTGTAGTGCGGTCCAAGAAATGTAGAAACCAGTGTTGGCTCCGACTGAGCAATCCTCGCCAAAACTAATGCTCCCAGTTGCCAATCGACGTGACCCCAATGGCTTAGTGCAATGCGTCTGCCCGCGGCTATATGACGTAACGCGCTAGCCGGCGCGATGGCTGCGAGATGCGTCGACATGTTG
The DNA here is from genome assembly GCF_057180565.1 of Serratia sp. HNCC26DJ244. NCBI lineage: Bacteria > Pseudomonadati > Pseudomonadota > Gammaproteobacteria > Enterobacterales > Yersiniaceae > Serratia > Serratia sp. HNCC26DJ244. The sequence continues at coordinate 43,336 of NZ_JBXUGO010000013.1, forward strand.
ACGATACGCGGCTCATTGCGCGCAATCATCTCCTGAATTGCGAGTCTCGCTGCTGGTACGGTGTACGCAACTCCGAGAAGCATTCTCGCATCGCCGATATTTTCCGCCCAATCCGAGCCTATCGCTTGGTCGATCTCGCTCCAATTGAGTGCTAATACCGTCTCCTCGAACTGCTTTGGCGAGGCCTTATGCATGAAGCTAAGAAGCCCTGCGGCAGCTTGGAAGTTTCGTTGCGTACTGCGCGACAAAGAGATCGCGAGATCCTTCGGCGACCAGCAACGGCAGATTTTTCGCCCCACCTGCCGCATTCTTCGGGACGGTGCCAACTTGCCTACATAGATGTTAAGCGGATCGTAGAGCCGCAACGCGTTCCACACGATATCGTTTAGTTCGTGGAAAGACTCTTGCGGAGCGGCACGCAGTCGATCGGCGATGGCAGGGATAAGTGCTTCGATCAACGTGAACCCAAACTCTGATTCGACGTAGCAGAAATGTTCGCAAAAATCGGCAACGACCGATAGGTAGGCATCTTGCGGCCACTGTGACACAATGCGAAGGCACGCATCGTGATCAATGTGTTCGAGATAGCATGCTTTCCACATATCATCTCTACAAGCACCTATCATCGAAAGCAGATCGGCAATCTCACCCGCATGCAACGGGGCAGCAGCACTGATCGCCTTTGCTAATGCGCGTGGATCAACTAGCATGACGATGTTTTCACCAAGTGCCCTATTAGTATTGAGTACATGATTAAGCACGCGGCCAATCGCATAGCATGCACCTTCCGGCGCCGCCTGTATCCACTCTGCAAGAGTCTCACTATGATCGGCAATCGTTTCCATCTCATCGGGCAGATAGCTATGCAAATTATTCAGTAACCAGCAAGCATGCCGAATATCAAGTGGTTCTGTCGCTACCCAGCAGCGTTCTAAAGCGGGAGTAAGCCATGCGGGCTGTACAAGCCTTCGCCACATCCCAAATTCGCCAGCTAACGAAAGTTCGCTAAGTAGAACACTTAGGCCACTGAGAGGCATCTGAATGTCGGTCAGAACTGTTCTGAGCATAACTGCAATTGTCTGGCGCTCTTCGGCTGTCTGTCCGTCGAGAATACGTGCCAGGAGTACAATGGCAAGACGCTGGTGTGGACAGCGAAGGTCGTTGAAACTCAGTAAAAATCGTTGCGCTACAAGCCAATCAATCGCAGCATTTCCATCAGAATTCGACAACTCGTCCCCGACTAACCGCAACAACATTTCGCGCGAACAGTGCGCATCACGTGATGCCAACTGTCGAATTGCCGCAGCGGCAAGAACCACGTCAGCGCCTGCTGCGCGCGCAGAACTTGCCATTGCATTCGCTCGACGCCATCCTCCTCCAAGGATGAAACAGAATTGCCAGGGATAAAGCGCTTTCTCCGCTGCATGCTCAAGGCGTAGATCGAACTGCTCATCTCCAGGCCGATCGCCGATGCGATCATCGGCTTGACGAACAGCGGCAAGTGTTGCTTCGCGGGAAGCCAGAAAACCATTCGCAATAACCCGAACCGCTCGCTTAGCATCAAGATGGATGGCGCCTGGAAAGCCGCTCTTATCTTCGGAAATCGTGTACGCACTTAATACCCATCGAGATGCAGTGGCCCGTTCTTCCAACTCACGAAGCAATGCTGGGCGAGTCAGGTGTGCATCATCAACGATGTAGAGTGTCGGTTTCAGACTCTCATCAAAAGAAGGTATCTTTCCAATTGGGTCGGCTAATCTTAGGACACGCCAGCCGCGACAATACATTTGAAGTGCCACTTGAAGAATTGAGATTGATTTCCCAGCTCCCGGCACCCCCGCTAGTCGAGCAGTTCCTGCGCGCTCCAGGTCTGCAGTCAGTAGAGCTACCTCCGGAAGGATGGGACAAGCAGCGACATCTGCAGGCCCGAGTGGACGACCCATTAGAGCAGGCCCAAGATCACGAGGCTTTTCGAACTTAACCTCAGACCAAACTGATGCTTCAATATTGAGTACGGATGATCTTGGTGCGAACACAATGAGGCTCCGCCGGATCTGATCGAGCTCCTCGGAACTTGGTAACGCGCGCAGAGCTGCCATGATTTTAGGCAGATCGCTTGCATGTTCGGGATAAATTTCTTCGATCACTTCCTGATGAGTGGATAGCAGCGCTTGAATCGTATCCCATCCAATAGCAACTACGGGAAATTTTCCTTCCTTCACGCGTTGTTCGGACACTAGTCGGGCATGTTCTTGAAGTCGCGCATCATTAGGCGCTGTAGTAGCAAATGTCCAGTGTCCAAGCTGTGGTTTAAAATTTTCGGCCTTGATGAGTTCCGTATCGAACTCCACGATAGTCGCCTTGGCCCCATAACCTTCGTTCTTCCCTTTGCATTGCACACCAAAATTTATGCCAGGTGTTGCCTGTGGCGTTCCATAGACATCAACACCGTGCTGTTTTTGCCCAGACCGACCATTTTTTTGCGTAAGGGGAGACCTCCACACTGCGGCAAACAATGCACGAGTCAAATCTTCGAATTTCTCCCACGACTTTGGCGGGAGAATCTGTTTGTCAATAAAGTCCATTGCACAAGCCACTTTGTAAGTATTTTGAGGAACAGTCATCGCCTTCGCTTTAACCACATCCTCAAGAACGTGACTAGTCAAGCATCAGGAGTAGATTTTATTATTTCAGAGTTCCAAGTGGAATGAAAAGTAATCCATTTCGACTTGGGTAGCTGACAACGGCATGATCTCCCCACACCAAAACGGCTCTCGGGCCGTTAAGCGCTTCACCAACAAATAGACTTTTTTTTATTTGAAGTGAAGCACGATCTAACGCTACAAGCGCATGATTGTTTCGATTGACCGATAACAGCAAGTCTCCACTCACCGCTTGCGATAACGGGTCTGCCCATGCGAAAAAATTATTATTATCATTTGAGGCAAAGCGAATTTCTTGAATTAGCTCCCCTGATTCCGGCTCTATTACACAGATGCCACGCTTGGACTGGAACATGCCGACATAGATGCGATTGTAGAGATCGTCATATGTTAGACATGCAGGGGTTGAATCATCTGCGCGACCATTGCTTATCTCGGCGAGCTGGACGTCCGCCGTATATGTTTGACGACTTAGGTCGTAGATAGCTAAATAGCAGTTAGCATGTGGATAACTCAGCCCGTGGATGCGTCCGCCGCGTTGAATGCCAATGTAAATTAATGGCAGCGTCGGATGTCGTAGCAGCGACATGCAGCCTCGGCCACCTTCGGGATATGCTACTGTCTTTACAACGTATGTGGCACTGTCAATGATGTAGAACTGGTTGACTCGATTGCTTGCGAAATAGATTTCTTTTTCGTTTTGTGACACGGCTAATTGTCCGTCACCGCCCCCAGGTAACACTATTCTTTTAACGATAGCATGCGTAGCCAAATCAATAACGAGCACAAAGTCCGAAAAAACCTGGCCGACAAACAAACGGCCATCTGCAATAACTAAGCTACCAGGAGGATGGCTCAAAATCTCTCTTTCACCGTTTTGCGGGGAGATCGACTCATATTTATCCAGGTCGATGGTACGTATGATTGATTTGGATGATGGATTAACGATTGAAATGCTGCATCCAGCCCAATTTGCAGTTATCAGGAAGTTGTTATGCAGGAGAATGTCATGTGGTTCAGAGCGGCTTGGAAATTTATAAATCGGGGCTCCATCACCACTACTGTCTAGAGTAAGAGAGGCTTCTGATGTTGCTGCCCGTGCAGTCTTGGCAAAATCATCCAAGGATGTGACCAGAGTGATGTTCGACCCTCGTGCCGCATCCTGTGCTCCAGGTTGGAAACCAACCTCACTGACCATGATTCCTCGATCGGCACCAAGGTCATCAATGAGGCTCTTGAGAGCAAGCACCTTTTCCTTAGGAACGCGAGTTTTCCACAATTTGCATTCGATTACCCAAGTACAGAGGATACCCGATCGAAGAAAGGTCGCGTAGACGTCAATATCATGGGTCGCTCGAACACCTTTGGCTCGATAATCAACCAAAGCATTACATCCAAGACGTCGAAATACGTCAGCTGTGGCCTCCTGATAAACTCGCCAGTCCGCGTAGCTCATGCAACTCCCCAATAATGTGACTATATTTTTTTCTGTGTGCCATCCAGCTTGCGATGAATAAGCGAAACCAACGTAAGGATGTCCAGCGCATCCAGTTCAGACATGGGCCAATTCTTCTTAGGCGAATGGGCCAGTGGATTGCGCACAGCGCCGAATAGACCAATGAGTAGGTTCGCAAAACCTTTTTGTTCACTCTTTTCTGAGTCGGTAGTGAGCGGTCCCAAGGTCAGAACTGGTTGTTGTCCGGTAAATGCCTTGTTCACCAAGTCGGCACCATCGCCGCTCAACCCAGACAACTGACGAATACGTTCCGCAACCCCTTTCGTCGCCTCGAAGACGGCATGAAAATAGTTTTCGTCCAGAAGTTCTGCACGACAATAGTTCAAAACTTCTGCATGCACAGCACGGCTTTCGAGTGCAGCCTTAAGTCGCCCGGCGCGGGCTCGGGCAGAATCGAGTGTTGTTGCTTTAGTGGCGTTCGTGACCTTACCATCTTCACGGACATAAAAGCCGGAAAAAGCTAGGACAACATTGAGTTCATCACGCCTCCAGGTAAATACTGCTGGATCACGAGCGTAATTTACCGGGTTCATCGCACGGTTAATGAACATGATGAGATGGTTGCCGACCTGATATTGGTTCTGCGCACCTACGAGCGCATTATACAGCCGTTTCCATTTTGTCATGCCTGGCGATGTGTCGGCAACTTTGATTTCTTGTAGAAGTCGCTCGATCTGCGACCCACTCAAGCCACGTTCGGTATCAGCAAGAACGCGACAGGCGGCCTCAAGGTGCTGAGAGTTGAATAATGGAATACGTATCATAAATTATCTTTTTATCACCTTTCAGACCCACTCGAGCGCCGTGATAATCGATTGTCCTTCAGTACCGACCTCCACAAACAAAGCGTGCTCGTAGCCAAGCTGCTGCTTATAACCTTGAAGTTTCAGTAGATCGATTCGTCTATCGACGCGACTCGTTGATTTTTTGAATTCTAAGACCAGATGATTCTGTTGTGTACCTCGCCGATGCACGACCACATCAGGAAATACTGTCTTTGCTTCAACGTCTTCGCTGTCTGGATAAAGCTCCAAATGCCTGAGCCGTTTAGGTTCTACACCATCCCGGTTATATTCGCAATCTACATTCCAACCGGGGAAAGATAGCTGGAGGTACATCGCAAAGCGAAAGGTAATGGACCGTTCGTTAGCATCAATACTGAGTAGATCATGATCATTGAATAGTAGCTCGGACAATGCATGTGACACAGGTTCGCCTGGTTCACATTGATTGAGGTAGCGTATTTGATCCGGGGTCAGTGCCATTATCACGCTCGCATACTTAAGGAATTTTATTGGATTTTTCAGTACGCATTCGGTTACCAACTAAAAGGTATAATAACTGAATACTAAAACTTGATGCTCATCACAAAATCAGAAAAACCAGTTCATGAACCAATGGTAGAAAATTCGTATGATTTGTGTTCGGCTACTTGCACAGTTATGAACCAAAACTTAGTTCATAAGCGCATGCTTTGATTGCTCGATGAGAAAAAATTATTTTATTACAGTGGGTTGTGAACTTTTTGATTATAAATTTAATTATGTATTTCCCTCAAACCCAGAATAGTTAAATTGAATATCGGGTTACTTAGTACATAACTCCCCTGTGAACCCTGCTAGTCATACACTTCCCTCACCACTCGCTTCAGTCTTACCATCCCCAAGGTTTATGGCTTTTTTTGCTCAGAGACATTATCGGGCAAGATCATACAAAAACAGCATATATATGGTGTTACCCGCCTTACGCTTAACACGGACACAATCACTTGATCTCTTATCGGCTTTCCAGATTCATACCAGTCACTTTGCCTTTAAGATACTCATCTACATTTCTTGGACGAACATCACGGTGTTTCCGGCTGGATCGCAGACTTGCGCAAGCTTTACGAATCCTAGGTCCTGCGTTTCGCTAGCGGTAACACCAGCGTCTTGACAAACGGCCCTTTGTACTTCGATATCGCGGACACCGCAAACTACAAATGATTTACCTGCAAGGCTTGGGTCAGGAGCAACCGAAACTTGAATCCAAGCATTTTCTGCCAGTTGCCATTCGGCGATTCCCTCATCAGGTGTAACATCTGGCTTGCGCCCAAGCCATTTGGCATACCATTCAACGGCTCCGTCGAAATCATTCACGTGAAGAACGGAGACTATGTTCGTAAAGTTGTTATTCGACACTTCCTTATTCTCCTTATCAAATTAAAATATCCGTTTTTTGTACTTGTAGGCTCAAAATATTAATAGTACGAATCCCCCGCCATTCCCCACATCTACTGGCTGCCATCGCGACAGCCAGTTGCATTAACTTAACGCACCGTTTGCTAAAGCCTTTAAGGCATTATTTGCCCGCCATTAATATCAAGGATTTGGCCGGTGATATAGCTACTGCAGGTGTGGGAAGCAAAGAACAGGAATGCAGGAGCCACTTCATCACTGTGCCCAAAGCGTTTCATCGGGATATTTTCTGCGATGCGCGCTCTAAACTCATCGCTCTTATCAGCGTGAAAAGCAGTATCGATCACACCTGGGGAAATAATATTGAAGCGAATCCCGTCCTGAGTGAATTCTTTGACCCAGCTACGATTGATATTGTGCAACCAAGCCTTGGAAGCGGCATAGAGTGATGTTCCCATCCCCCCGCCCTCATGAGCGACAATCGACCCTGTACTGATCACCGAGGCCGTCTGTCCATGGGTTTTTACGCTATGGCGCAAATGCGGGATGGCATATTTGGTCATCATTAAAGCTGAACGTCCATTGAGGTCCATCACATGATCAAAAAAAGCATCGTCGATATTCTCCAAGCCCTGACGGCCGCCCAAACCACCGGTGTTGTTGATCAGTACATCTATACCACCGAAATGGTTGACGAAGGCTTCAACCAAATGGGAGCACTCAGAGGATTGGGTCAAATCAGCTTGGAAATAGGCGACGTTAGCACCCAGTGTCTTGAATTCTGCCAGCAGACTAGCACCTTCTTTAGCATCACGCGCCCCACAGATCCCCACTGATGCGCCTTGCGCAGCAAAGGCTTTAGCTGCCGCCAACCCGATACCCGCACTGGATCCGGTGATCAAGACGCGTCGTCCTTGTAAATCAGTAAACATGTGCACCTCAAAATATAAGTGAATATACAGTTAGCCAACCCGACACAATCAATTTTTGGCTACTCAGATAATATCCACCGAAAACATCTGTTGCTCCAAATGGTTTTGTTATCATTGCAAGAATTTAATCAGGCAGGTTAACACCAACAAGTATGTGATTGGATTTCGGTAATCTCCAACACCAGTGATTTTATGACACCGTCACGACACCCCCAAGTCAAGAACAGTGCATTGGGTTGGCATTCGACACCAATTGTTATGGTTTACTTCAATCCACTCACCGGTACCCATCCTTCCGTCACATCATGCGTCACCGGATGGGTATAGCGAACCAAGAGATAGCCAGCAAAAACTGGCTCGTTCAATACCTGCACTTTATCACCATCGACAATAAATGACTTTTCTTCACCGAGGCAAATCGGGTCAGGTGCATCGTAGAAATAGAGCCGCTGCTGATTATTGGCGACCTCTCGTGTTATAAACTCCACAATAGAGGTGGAACCCACGCCAGACTCCTGCCGAACATCATCACATCGTTGTTGTTTTGTTTCCAAAACTTCCTGCGGTAGCCATCCTTCAGTCATTTTCTGCGTTGCTGGATGTATATAGCGAGTCCATACAAAACCATTATTCTGCCCCCAGGATAACGCCAGCACCTTATCTCGATTAACCAGAAATGCTTTCACGGCACAGTTTTTGTTGGGGGCCCAATAAAAGGGTTGACGATTTTCAGCAATCTTCACATATCGTTCGCTGGAATCGCCAGCCACCTCGAAAGCATTAGGATAAAATCCCCCAGTGGGATCATCGCCCATATTTTGAATGGCCTGAAAACATTGTTCATCAGCAGCACGGCATGATTGATATTCCTTAGCTGCTGTTGTATCAACCTTCAATTTTACTGGATGGCCCTCATCGAGACTCTCATCCAATAATTCACCTGTTTTTGGATCGTAAATTACCCATCCATAATGGCCTGCATTGGGTGCTGAATCGGTTTTCCGTTGATGTTCATTAATGATTTGAATAAATTCGAGCCCTTTGCGGTCATCATGGTGTTCAATCAGGAACCCCAGATCTTCTGGACGCGGATGTTCACTGGCAACCATAGCCTGGTTAGAACTTGCTAAGAGTTTTCTGAGAGGAATAGCACAATTCCGAATGGGTTGGGCTACCGGATTTTCGCTCAATGTAACATTGGTTATTTCAGCTCCAGAAACTGGATAAGCAGTTAATACGATAAGAAACGAAAAAGTTAAAACGGCTAATTTTCTACTATAAACGGCCATACGCCCCCTTCTATTCCCCTTAACACCAACCAGCATGTGATTGTGTTTCGGTAATCTCCAACACCAGTGATTTTGTGACGCCGTCACGCGCCCAAGTCAAGCTCAGTCTATTGTGTTGCCATTCTACATTAACTTCCTCTATCGGCCGATCCACTGACAAGTCATGTAGCATCAACGTCCGCCCCTGAATTGCGCGGCTACGTAACAGCAGGCAGGAAAGATCCTGGGTGGCAGGGTTATCCGGTGCGCGCCCGCTCAGGAGCTCACCCTCACCGAAGATCCACTGGCGGAATGGTGCTGCGGCATTCACGTTGTAGTGTAACCTTTCACTCGGTGTAGGCTTGGCCGATAACGGTAACCCCATGCAGTGATGCATGCGTGCCAATGCTCCGGTGGTGATCGGGTTATCTAATGGTTGCCAAATAGCTTCTGGCCGCGCTAACTCCCCACGGACCAGCCAAACCAGATCCATCTGGCGCTGATGCGGGTTGTGAACCAGATCGATTTCCACTGCCGCTTGATCCAGCCACAGCAGAATGCGCCGGTAGGTGACATCCTGATAGGCCTGTTGATCCCACTGAACTCGGGTATAGCTATCAAGCCCCGGATAAGGTTGACTCCAATCCACTTTCACATCCAGCAAATTGAAGCCATCGCCCCCCTGCCGTGATAGCAATTGCGGGATAGCGGGCGGCTGATTACTTTGGTCGATCACCAATGTGTTATGCGTAGAGGAGTTTTTGTAATAACCATAATGCAGTTCAGCACCATAGCCAGTAGTGCCAAGATCAGGCAGCAGATCAACGCCCGCACGCATCAGCGAGATCGATAAACGATCATAGTGATCGTGTTCACCGCCATAGGGGCTGTGCTTCACCAATAATTGGTGCCCATGTTGCAGGTCACGGTATAAGGTCAACCCCGCCACAGGGGCATACACTTCGGCCGCTAGCGGTTGATCATCAGCGGCGGGCAATGGTTCACAGCCATAAAGTAATGCATCAAGATCATTTCGTGGTTTACAGCGATAGATGGTCTGCAGTGCCTGCGCATAAGCCGGTTGCCGATACTTGCGGTAAGCAAACTCATACAGATGATTATGCGTTAACCACTCCTGCCCGGCGATGCAATCATTGATGCGCGGAAAACGGCCGCTGCTATCCAGTAACTTCAAGGGGAAAGCGAGCATCTTGGCAAGATTCGGTTCCGCAGCCAGCGAGTAAGGGGTATCACAAGCCCACTTTTCGAACTGCAAAAATGCCTGCAACGCGTAGTAGTGATAATGGATCGACCCTTCGAACCAGAGGCCTTCAGCCAGGACACCGCGCTGCAACTGCCCTTTCAAGCCATACTTCCCAGCTAGCGCAAACTCAAGATAACGCGGCTCTTGTAAAATAAACCCGATAATGCCGATGGTTGCCCCGATCTTAACCTCATGGTTATGCAGTTGTTCGCCACGGTGCACCATTAAAAACTCAGCCCCTTCACGGAGTAAACGCTGTTCAATGGTTTGCTGTTCTTCCGTAGACAGTGCGGTACGAATGTAGTCATAACCCTGTGCGAAATCCAGATGGCAGTTGGCTTCACACAGTGTTTGCGCGTTGGCTTTTCCAGGTCCATTATAAGGAATACCCCCATGTTCCTGATAATCAGGGTATTGTTCCGCATATCCCAGCAACAACTCACGTACTTTTTGTAAGTAAATAACGTTATCGGTCAGCAACCACAGTAACGCCAATTCATGGCACGCTTTGGCATTCAAGCCATTCAGACCGCGCCACCACCCACCATCATAGGGTTCCCCGGTAAATAACGCCCCATCCACCGGGCAGCGATGTATTTCTGGCGAGTCCCAACGCCAATCAAGACGCACACCGTGATCAGGACAAAAGTAGTAGAGATTCCATGTGGCTTTAGAATGGTTGGGCACCAATACGCTGTGTGTCAGAACCTGTTGATTATCAGCCTTGAGACGCTCCACCACTTGCGCTGCAAACTGATGACTGCGTAAAGCGCGCACCTGCTGTAACCGTTCATGATGTTGCATACCACCCTCTCCACTAACCCTATTGCCTACAAGGCTTTATGTTTTCAAAAGGATAGAGTCAGCACGGTGAGAAATAAACCTAATTAAACCCATGTTTCATAAATTTGGGACTACCCCCTCAATAACGAAAAAAACTAGTCATTCTCACCTAAATTTTGTGATCTAGATCGATAAGAAATTGAAACAATGTTCCTAAAAGATGTAAAGTGTGCAAATATTTTTAAAACATCGGTTCATTTTATCTTTTTCTGTGGCCCGAGAATGGAATACTTTTAATTAAATAGGGGCGTTAGACGCTATGAATATTGATATCTTGGTCCTTGGAGGCTACTTCTTGCTGATGATTTTCATCAGTCTCGCCTTCAAAAAAATGGCGAGTAACTCCGCCAGTGACTACTTCCGGGGCGGTGGTCGGATGTTATGGTGGATGGTCGGTGCTACCGCCTTTATGACGCAATTTTCCGCGTGGACCTTTACCGGCGCTGCGGGTAAAGCGTTTACTGATGGTTTCGCGGTCACCTTTGTCTTTCTCGGCAATATCTTTGCCTATATTGTCTCTTACTGGTGGTTCAGCCAACGTTTCCGCCAAATGCGCGTGGATACCCCTACCGAAGCGATCGATCGTCGTTTCGGCAAAGGCAATGAACAATTCTTTACCTGGGCCATCATTCCGCTGAGTATCCTCAACGGCGGTGTCTGGCTGAACGGGTTGGCTATTTTTGTCGGCGCGGTATTTGGCTACGATATGGATACCACCATTTGGGTTACCGGCATCTCAGTACTGTTGATTTCGATGCTTAGTGGCGCATGGGGCGTGGTCGCCAGTGACTTTGTGCAAACACTGGTTGTGGCGGTAGTTTCTGTTGCTTGTGCGGTGGTTGCGCTGATTGTTGTCGGTGGGCCAACTGAAATTATTGAGAAATTCCCAACCAACTTTGTGATGGGGCCAGATATGAACTATGGCCTGTTGTTGGTTGGTTCTTTCCTGTTCTTCTTGGTCAAGCAACTGCAAAGCATCAATAACATGCAGGACTCTTACCGCTTCTTGAATGCCAAAGATTCTAATAACGCCAGAAAAGCCGCGCTATTAGCGATGGCCCTGATGATTTTTGGTTCGATAATTTGGTTTATTCCACCTTGGTCGATGGCGGTCCTGGTCCCTGATGCGGCAGCTGCACACGCTGAATTGGGCAATAAAGCAAGCGATGCGGTGTATCTGGTGTTTGCAGAACGTTATATGCCACTGGGTGTCGTCGGTCTGCTGGTTGCCGGGCTGTTTGCAGCGACCATGTCTTCCATGGACTCTGCCTTGTGCCGTAATGCGGGTATTTTTGTCCGCAGCTTCTGGGCGCCTATTGTTTGCCGTAACAAACCAATGAGTGAAGCGAAAACCTTGCGCATTAGTCAGTTGGTGACGTTGATCAATGGCATATTAGTTATCTTGGTTGCTCAATTGTTTGCTCAACTTAAAGGGCTGAGCCTGTTTGAGCTGATGATGCGTGTTGCCACCCTGCTCCAGTCGCCAATTTTAGTCCCGCTGTTTTTTGGCATGTTTATTCGTAAAACGCCTAAATGGGCTGCATGGGGTACCGTGTGCTTCGGGATGTTTGTCTCGTGGCTGGTGATGAATGTCTTTACTGCACAATGGTTGGCTGACCAGTTTGGCGTCACTCTGACCAAGCGTGAAATCTCTGAACTCACCACCACTATCACTGTTGCTGCTCATTTATTCCTCACAGGTGGTTTTTTCTGGGCGACAACCCTATTTTACAAGCCTGAGAGTTTCACTGCGGCAGAAAGTCAGCGCATTCAGGATTTCTTTAAAGATATAGAAACACCGGTCATCGCTGATGATGAACAAGATACATTTGACCGTATGCAGCGTAACAAGTTGGGGCATATCACCCTGATGATGGGCGCGGGTTTAATGTTGATGGTGTTGCTGCCTAACCCGCTGTGGGGACGTGTGTTGTATGCCGCCTGTGCGGGCTCCATCTTGCTGATTGGTTATCTATTAAAGCGCAGTGCGGGTGCAGAAGACCGCCGTAAAGCGGCTCTGAATTCTCATTAATAAGATGGATACTCTACAAGGCGGCTTGGTGAGCGCCTCGATAGACCTAAGGCGCCGGATGGCGCCTTTGTTGCCAATTACACATAGGGAAACTGATAATGTCTTTTGATACACATTGGCTGGCACAACTCCTTGGGCTATTAGCCTGTGCTATCGGTATCACCGCCTTTTTACAACGGCAAGATAGCAAACTGCGGTTGCATCTTACCCTTAACGGCGCCCTACTGGCGGTTCATTTCCTGATGCTGGGCGCAACCGTCGCCGCCATCAATTGTTTGTTATGTGCCGTGCGCACCTGGATCTCAGGTTATTACCGCACCACACTGGTGATGCTGCTATTCATTGTCTTGGCTTGGGGACTGGTGATTCCACAGATCAATCATCCGATCCAATGGCTCACCGTGATTGGTACCACCCTGAGCACTTATGCACTATTTCGCTTGGATGGGCTGGCGCTGCGCCTGTGCATGCTGGCCAGTACGGTCTGTTGGGTGACACATAATATTTGGGCCGGTTCCATTGGTGGCATTTTGCTGGAAGGCTCATTCCTGGTTATCAACAGCTACACTATTTTGAAAATGTACCGCACTCAGCGGAGCACGCCATCACTGGTTAAAGAAAACCCCTAGTCGAGCAGCATTCAGGTTGTCATCACAGCCTGAAACCACATCCAACAGGTTGCTAACATGTCTCAGACCCTACTGCCCAATATCATTGATTTTATCGCACGTATCGATCCATTCGATCAGTTGCCAGCCCAATTACAACAGGGAATCGCCCAAACCGTGCGTATCAGTTATCTTGGGCAAGGAGAAAGCTTGCCCTTTGATATTGATGCGCAGGAGCGTTATCTCTACATTGTGCGTACTGGTGCGTTAGAGCAGCGTATGTCCAACGGCGTGTTGCGTGCAAAGCTCGGGCCTGATGACTTGTTTGGTTTTACCTTTCTTGCCAGTACGCCGGGCAACCCTGCTGATTGTTACAACGTCACGGCTATTGATGACACTTTGCTGTACCAAATCCCCCATAGCAAGCTCAAGCAGTTACTGCATGAACACCCGCAGTATGCCAACCTGTTTGCGGCCCAAGCGCGAGAGCGTTTGCAATCCGCACTGAATGTGGTTTGGTCGGATAATGACAAAGGGCTCTTCATGCGCCGTGTCAGTGAAATCCATAGCGGCAAGATTGCAGTGGTGGATGAAAATATGTCCATCCAGCAAGTCGCACGGGAAATGCGTCTGAATTGCCGCTCTTCCACGGCGGTCGTGATGGCCGCAGGAGAGCTGGTTGGCCTGATCACCGATCGTGACATGACCAAACGGGTGATTGCCGAAGGGTTCGATATTACACGCCCTATCCGTGAAGTGATGACCCCGAACCCAGTGACCATTCATCCTGATGATTTGGTACTGAAAGCGGCATCGTTAATGATGCAGCACAATATTCGTGGGTTGCCAATAGTTCGAGACCATCAGGTACTGGGTTTGTTGACCACTTCGCATCTGGTTCATAACCACCGCGTACAAGCCATCTTCCTGATTGAAAAAATTAAATATTGCGAAAGTATTGAAGCCCTGAGCGCACTCACTGTGGAACGCCAGGCTATTTTTGAAGCCTTAGTAGAAGGAAATGTGCCAGGCGAGAACATTGGCCAAGTGATGGCACTGATCATGGATGCGTATTGTCATCGGTTGTTGCAGATGGGGGAAACGCTATACGGGCCTCCACCCTGTGATTATGTCTGGCTGACGGCGGGTTCGCAGGCGCGGAACGAAGTCCATATGTTCTCGGACCAAGACAATGCCATCATTATGGCGGATGAGGCCACGGAGCAAGATCGCCACTATTTTTTACAACTGGCAAAATTAGTTGTAGAGGGATTAGACAGTTGTGGCTACCCACTCTGTTCGGGCAATTATATGGCCTCGGTGCATAAATGGTGTCAGCCGCTGCGTATTTGGCAAGCCTACTATCATAAATGGGTGACCAATCCCGAATACGATAAACTATTGAATGCCAGTGTGTTTCTTGAGTTACGTGCGCTACACGGTAACAAGGAGCTCTGTAATCAATTGCAACAGCATCTGTATAGCCTAATTGCTCAGCACCCGGTGTTCTTGCGTGCGCTGACTCGTGATTCCATTGCTACCCAGCCACCATTGGGGATCTTCAAAAATCTGGTGTTGGAAAAAAATGGTCATGATACGCCGGTACTGAATATCAAGCGTTATGCCTTAACGTTGATTATCGATCTGGCGCGCATTTACGGCATGGCTGCCGGTTGTACCCAAACTGGCACTGAGGAGCGCTTTCTCTACGCCCAACAGCATCAGGTTCTATCGGAGGAGAGTTATAAGAATATTATCGGCGCTTATCGTTTTGTGCTGCGTATCCGTTATTTGCATCAACTTAATGCGTTAAAGCAAGGTTTGCAGCCGAATAACCTGATCCGTCCGGATCAATTTGGCAGCTTTGAACGTAAACACTTAAAGGATGCGTTCCGTATTATTGGGGATCTGCAAGACTTTGCTAAATTACGTTTTATTAAGGAGTAACTGATCATGCTGGCCGTTTTTCGCTACTTTGCGCCGTTGTCGAAACTGGAGCGTGCCCGTGCCCATTATCTGGCGCAGCATCCGGTGCTCCCCAAGGTACTCAAAGATCTGTTGCTCTCACCCCTACCTAGCGCCAGCTGCTCACTGGCACAACTGCCCATCCTGGCGCTCGATTTTGAAACCACCGGGCTAGATCCTTATCTTCATCATATTCTGAGTATCGGGACGGTAGCACTCAACGACGGCGGGATCGCCCTCAGCAGTGCCGATCATAGCTACGTTAATGATCCTCGGTCGATCAATGCCGAGACCGTCGTGATTAACCAACTACTGCCTGAGCTGTTAGCTACCGGTCAACCTCTCGACCTTTTAATGGAAGCCCTGTTGGCCAACATGGCTGGGCAGGTCATGCTGGCACACGGTAGCATGGTCGAGCGGCGTTTTATTGAGGCCTATATTGCCAGCCGGTTTGGTTTACCGCCGCCACCGCTACTTTGGTTAGACACGCTGCAGATGGAAAAACGTCGCTATCGTCACCAACGGGAACTCAGCGGTGACTTTCGTTTATCCGTATTACGTCAAAAAGCTGGATTACCGGATTATCCCGCGCACGATGCACTGCTCGATGCCGTCGCCACCGCCGAACTGCTCCTGTTTTACAGTGCCAAATTGGTGACCTCACGCCCAGTCACCTTGGCTGATTTACTGCAACTTCAGGGGAATAAAACAACGTTTTCAGGGGCATAATATCGGGTTGTGATAATCGTGCCGATAAATTCGGGATAGCCTACCTAACGCAACTGAGTAATAGTCTCTGGAAAGCATTTTCCGTGTCTGCCATTCCCTACTCCCAGCCTTTTCATCACGGTGTTCACTGTGGCGGGTTGCGCCGCCAAACCGCGCTATAGCAGTAAACTTGGGCTGTCGCTAATTATGAAAATAATCATCGCGATATAGTACAGCGCGCTATACTTATCGCAGTAACTAACTGCCACAGCTATCGCAGTTTCTTGACGTAAAATTCAAGCATTCCTCTCGTTTTAACCGTCTGTGGAGTACATATGAGCATTAAGACTAAAGCCCCTCGCCCGATCAAAGCGCCCAGTTACCTGGATGCCATCCTACCCATTGTCACACTGATTGTGTTGGTGGGTGCATCTGTGACTTTGTTTGGTCTTGACGCGGTTAACGGCCCGCTACAGGTGGCGATCATTCTCAGCTCCATGATTACCTCAATGATTATCTTGAAGAATGGTCATTCGTGGGAGGAACTTGCTGAATCTGGACGTAAAGGAATCTCAACAGTTTCAGGGACCATTTTTATTCTCTTTTCTGTCGGTGCACTGATTGGTACTTGGAATATGTCTGGCACTATTCCCACCATGGTGTATTACGGCATTATCATGATTAGTCCCAACTGGTTTTACCCCATCGCTTTTCTGGTTTGTGTCGGCGTGTCTTTAAGTATCGGTAGTTCGTGGACCACTGCAGGGACATTAGGGGTCGGCTTGGTTGGTTTAGCCACGATGCTGGGGATATCCCCCGAAATTACTGCAGGCGCCGTGGTCTCCGGCGCTTATGTGGGGGATAAAATTTCACCGTTATCTGAAACGACAGTACTGGCTGCGCAATTAAATGGCGTCGAACTCTATAAACATATCCGTGCACAACTTTGGACCACTATTCCTGCCGCGTTTCTCGCCCTGTGCGCTTTTATTCTTTTGGGGTTGGACCCGATTGGTGCTTTTGATGCCACGGTCACCAATAATGAGCTGATGCGGTTCAACGAACTGTTTCATATCACCCCATGGAATCTGTTGCCGCTAGCATTACTGTTGATACTCTCGGTATATAAAGTCCCTGCATCATTAGCCATCATGTCTTCTGCCTTACTGGCGGGGGTAATGACTTCTTTTATGCAACCGCAGGTTATTGAGCGATTTATTACCGAACACGATACCGCTGCACCGCTATTAGCCATTAAGGCCGTGTGGGTAGCGATGGCGAATGGATTTCAAGAAAACTCCGGAATGATGCAGATTGATGCCCTACTTTCCCGTGGTGGTATGGACAGCATGCTGTTAACCATCTGGCTGATTATTGGTGCGGTGACATTCGGCATTATGGTGGATGACTTTGGTCTGCTGAATAAACTGGTTACCCCACTGCTGTTACGTGCCAGAACGGTTGGTCGTCTATTTACGTCGGTGGTTGCCACCGCAATTGGGCTTAATATTACTGCAGGTGATCAATATATTGCATTACTTTTGCCGACTCGGTTATTCCAGGCTGAATTTGCCAAACGCCGCTTAGCACCGGAAAACCTCTCACGCATTGTTTCTGATGCAGGGATAGTCACCTCCCCGCTGATTCCATGGAACTCTTGTGGGGCTTATATGGCTGCGGTGTTGGGCGTTTCCACCATGGCCTATATGCCCTTTGCCGTATTCAATATTGCTGCCCCTTTAATTACGCTGGCCTTGGGGATTACCGGCTTTAAGATCCGCTATATACCCAAAGCCACCGAGTCAAAAGGTGATAATCCTGGCAGTAAAGCGGTTTAGCAATAACAGCTTTGAAACGAGTACGGAGACAAGGAAAACTATGATGAGCAATATGAATTTTAGTAAGGCACTTTGGAAATCATACAGCGTTATAATAAAGTAAAATACGCTGTAGTGCACAATGTACACGCCAACCATCGCCGGGCTGATAAACTTCACTATTGTGATTATCAGCCTGTTTTTTATGTCGATATTATCAAACAGAACAAACAGCGCCAGGCTCATGGCCAGCAGATGTAAATGCTCCAGCACAAACCAACCGGCTACACTGATTAGAGTGTGTGTGGATAAGTAGCGCTCATAAAAAAACATCGAAATGCCGATAGGAACAACCAATAATTTAGCTGCCAACAACACCTTAGGCTGTTTAGTAAACCGCCGCCCAGGGGCCTCCCCCAACACATGCCCAACGATGTAATATCCACTCCAGATCCAAATAAATGAGTAACTCGATATGAATAGTGGGTCATCTGTGGTATCCAAGGGGCTGAATATATCCAACAGCGCGATAATAGCCACCAGGCCAATAAAAACCCCTGCAGTCACCTTTAAGTTATTAATCGCTTTGACAATGATTGGGTAAAGCAAATAAATGATCCCCATATTTAACAATATCCCATTCTGTAAAATATATCCCTGTTGGATATATTGTGTTTTCAGCAGGGAGAAAACCACATTCCATAATATCATTATCATTAAAATGGATTTAATCTTAAAGGCAATCTCTATTTTAGATAACTTACCCACTTCATCAAGATAACCCATGATAATAAAAAACAGAGGTTGTGCAATGATCGACACGAAATACAGTGCACTCATTGAGTCAGCTCTTAGAAAGCATTCATAAGCGCAAATCTGGCTGGTTGAAAAAAAGGTAACAGCTGAAAAACAGCTCAGACTCTTCAATGCAGGTAGACCGAAACTTTTACTCATTATGCAATCGCCTATGGCTGAGCCTGTATATACTTTCATCGAGTCACTTGAGTCTTGACTACACCCCTCACCTATAAGTAACTCGAATGGTTTTCAGTATAGCTCACCGTGCTGTTTTTTATGAAAATAATCTTAGTATAACTAGTGAAGGCATACAATGTAAAATTATTGTGAATAAGATACCTATCATATTCTCTACGGATGCCCGCTTAACTCAAAACCTTTCTTTGTACAGTGCTACTCAGCGATCTCTATTTCACCTGAGATTAGTCTGATTTTGCTACGACACTTTGCCAATCCAACTTCGCAGTATTTCACCATTTGAAAGTAAAAACTTTCATTTTACTGTAACGCTCGTCAAATAGACTATCTCTGTACAACAATCAGACATAATTTTTATTATGCCCTTTTGTCGCATTGTCGGTTGATTATCGTCAATTAATTAGTTTTTTACACTGCTTTTTATGATTATCTTGAAGTATTATACCCATTGGTTTGAGGTGGTAATGGTGGAAAATGTCTCACAACAGGAAAAATCCATGATTGCAGCTATGATTTAATCGTCAGTGCATGATTAAGTTTATCCTTTAATAACAAATAACTTATGACAGGTGTCAGGAAGGAAAACGACAATGAGCTCATCAACGAATAAATTGTCCCTATGGTCGCTCACCGCATTGGTGGTGGGTTCTATGGTTGGTGCTGGGATATTTTCTTTACCGGCAACCTTTGGGCGTGCTACCGGGGGGTTTGGAGCCATCATCGCTTGGTGTATTGCCGGTGGTGGTATGTTAATGCTGGCGTTTGTTTTCCAGACATTGGCTCAGCGCAAGCCCGATCTCGATTCTGGTGTTTTTATCTATGCTAAAGCCGGGTTCGGTAATTATCTCGGTTTTATCTCTGCTCTGGGGTTCTGGGCCGGCTCCTGTATTGGTAATGTCTCCTACTTTGTATTGATCAAATCCACGCTGGGTGGCTTTTTCCCGGTGTTTGGTGATGGCAATACCATCCCGGCAGTATTGGTGGCCACCGCTATTTTGTGGGGGTTTCATATTCTGATACTACGTGGCGTGAAAAATGCTGCCACCATTAATACTATCGCGACCTTCGCTAAAATTCTGCCAATCTTTATTTTTATCATTGTGCTGTTCTTCGCCTTTAAAGGTGACATGTTCATGCTCAACTTCTGGGGGACACCAGAGGTCGCCACGTCGTTGGCGGGTACCGGTGATTTATCTCACCTTAACGACTATGGCTATGTGGGCCATGCGGCAGCGGCTATCACCGCCACTGCAGAACCTGAGTCATTGTTCAGCCAGGTGCGCAGTACCATGTTAGTCACAGTGTTCGTATTCCTGGGGATTGAAGGTGCCAGCGTTTATTCCCGTTATGCGAAAGAGCGTAGCCATGTCGGTATTGCTACAGTGCTGGGCTTTGTTGGTGTGCTGTGTTTGTTAGTGCTGATCACCATGCTCTCTTATGGCGTCATGCTGCGCCCTGATTTGGCGGCACTGCGTCAACCTTCTATGGCTGGTGTGCTAGAGGCCATTGTTGGCCGCTGGGGTGCGATTTTTATCAGCGTGGGTTTGATTGTTTCTGTACTGGGGGCCTATCTCTCTTGGTCGTTGCTGGCAGCAGAAGTGCTGTTTTCCGCAGCGAAAAGCGAAAGTATGCCTAAAGTATTTGGTACTGAAAACAGTAGCGCGGTCCCTTCAGCGGCAGTCTGGTTAACCAATATCACCATTCAAGTCTTCTTGATTCTGACGCTCTTTAGCCAATATGCATTCCAACTGGCACTTGAGCTCACCAGTTCATTAACTCTGATCCCTTACCTGCTGGTTGGGGCCTATGGGTTGAAGCTGGCCTGGACCGGTGAAACCTATGAAAAGGATAAGGCTAATCTCAAGAAAGATCTGATCATCGCAGCGATAGCCACGTTCTATGCATTCCTGATGCTGTATGCCGGTGGAATGAAATATATTCTGCTTTCTGCCGTTATCTATGGCCCGGGCACGTTGTTGTACATTATCGCCAAGCGTGAGCAACATGCAAAAGCTTTCACGCCGGCTGAAATGGGGCTCTTTGTTATCATCATGGTCGCCGCAATTGTTGCAATTTATAGCATTGCGACAGGCATTATTACTATCTGATAGAGGCAAGTCATATGTCGACTAAAAAAAAGACGCACGCTAAGTTTGGTGTTCATTCAGAAGTAGGGAAACTGCATAAAGTGATGGTGTGTGCGCCAGGTAAAGCACATAACCGTTTAACACCAAGTAACTGTGATGAACTGTTGTTTGATGATGTGTTATGGGTTGAACGCGCCAAACGTGACCATTTTGACTTTATGACCAAGATGCGTGAGCACGGTGTTGATGTGGTTGAAATGCATAATCTGCTGGCTGAAACCTTGGCATTGTCAGAAGCCAGAAAGTGGATCCTCGACCAGCAGATTGTGCCGAATGAGGTGTCGGTAGGTATTCTTAAGGAAACTCGCAGCTATTTAGATGGCCTGGCTCCACGGGTATTGGCTGAAGTTCTGATCGGGGGTCTTTCCACCACTGATCTGGCTAAAGAAGGTTATGCCGATCACGAAGAGCTTAAGCTGATCCGCGAAGCAGTAGGCATTACCGAATATCTGCTGCCACCGTTGCCTAACACACTCTACACCCGTGATACCACGTGCTGGATTTACGGTGGAGTGACTTTAAACCCACTCTATTGGCCAGCACGCCACGAAGAAACCATTCTGACCACCGCCATCTATAAATTCCACCCTGACTTTGGTGAGGCTAATGTCAATGTCTGGTGGGGGGATCCGACTGTACACCATGGCTCAGCAACGCTCGAGGGTGGTGATGTGATGCCGATCGGTAATAAAACCGTGTTGATTGGTATGAGTGAGCGCACCTCTCATCAGGCGATTACCCAGTTGGCAGCCTCGTTGTTCTCTAACAAGCATTCCGGTGTTGAACGAGTGATGATCGCGGCAATGCCGAAGCTGCGTGCTGCGATGCACCTGGATACGGTATTTACTTTCTGTGACCGTGACGTTGTCACTCTATACCCTGCTATCGTCGACCAGATCAAAACGTTTTCACTGCGGCCAGATAGTGGCCCAACCGGTATGAAACTGAGCCGCGACAAAGGCACCTTTGTTGAAGCCGTGGCTGGGGCATTGAACCTGAAGAAACTGCGGGTTGTGGAAACTGAAGGTAATGATTATGACACTGAACGCCAACAGTGGGACAGTGGTAACAACATGGTTGCGCTCTCTCCTGGCGTGGTTATGGCTTATGATCGCAATACCAAAACCAATACCCAGCTTCGTAAAGAAGGTATCGAGGTAATTGAGATTGTCGGTAGTGAGTTAGGTCGTGGGCGTGGTGGCGGTCACTGTATGACCTGCCCGATTATCCGTGATGCTATCGATTACTAAGCAAACTTGACGCTTAACCGGTAAATATGGCCACCTTTTGAGGTGGCCTTTACTTTATTGGTTTTTATTAATTGGTTCCCCGGTATGGGTTGGATCCCAAGGTTGACTGGTTAGATCAATATGTTCAGGAAACGGGTAACGTTGCCCATCATAATGTACTGTCTGTTTTACCTTGGTGTTACCATCGGTTTGCCAATTAACCGTGACGATAAGATCAGCAAAGCCATGGGATTGTTTAGGGCCGATACCGAGGGTAACTTTGGCGAAACTAGTGTCACAGTCGGCATTAGGAGGTACGCCATTGTCGGAGGAACAGTACACCGACAGGTCAAGATAAGTGCTAAACACCGGACGCAATTTGCTGTTATCAGGTACATAGAGCGTTAATAGGCCATCAGCCCAAGCATCCGGGTTACTTGCCCCTCTGCCAACGCTGGTTAATACCAGGCCAAATGCCCGTATACCGGGTGCCAAGTGATAGCGAGCAGTATCTAGCCATAAGCTACTCCGTCCAATCTCAAGCGTGGCATCTTCTGCCATCATTTCCTGGTAAGACTCCAGTAACAGACCATCCTGATTATTCACTTTACCTACCAATAAATGGAATTCACGCTCACCAACCGGGGCTTTATTGCCTTGTTCAAGATAGGCTAATGCCACCACGGATTGGCTATCATCCTCCACCCACACTTTACAGGCTGCGGCTATCAACGGATTGTTTTCCTCGCCAGTGGGGACGACCCAATTATCTTGCTTTAGCTGTTTGGCTAATGAACTGATCAGTTGAGGATCACAGGGTTGCTGCTCCTTAGTCCATCCCTTGATCGGGGCAATCAGCAGTATCAATAACAGATACCCTATCCTTGTTAGTCCTAAATGATGCTGTTGCATGGGGTTAACCCTGTTCCGCTTCTGTTATTGGATGGCATAAGTGCATTGTCGCGCAGTTTGCAGCGGCAAATCAATTTGTACTGATGAGAATACCCCGTTGCAGTTTCCTCAAGGGATAACAGCCAGCTTGGCAGGTTTAAGGCTGTATCATTCATCTATTTACGTTTACTCACTGATTTCCGCCCACTGTAGGCAGTTTCTGGTGGTATCATTATCAAGCTAAATAATTAATCCCGATAGTTGCTATAAAATGGAAGCATGGAAACTTAATTTAATCTCGGTATGGTTCGGCTGTTTCTTTACTGGCATGGCGATGAGCCAGATTCTGCCTTTTCTGCCGTTGTATGTTGAGCAACTTGGTGTTGATGGTCATGAATCGCTAAGTATTTGGTCGGGTTTGGTGTTTAGCGGCACGTTTCTAGTTTCTGCCATCGTTTCACCTTGGTGGGGGAGCTTGGCTGATCGCCGAGGACGTAAGCTAATGCTGCTGCGAGCCTCCCTGGGTATGGCAACACTTATTGCCTTGCAAGGGGCTGGTCAGCAATGTCTACCAGTTATTTGCTCTGCGTGCCTTAATGGGGCTGACTTCCGGTTATATCCCTAATGCCATGGCCTTGGTCGCTTCACAAATACCACGCAATAAGAGTGGCTGGGCATTGGGAACCTTATCTACCGGGCCTATTTCAGGGGTAATCGTTGGCCCATTGCTCGGTGGTTTAATGGCTGATCACCTGGGGTTGCGGGTGGTATTTTTTGTCACTGCCGTCATGATGTTTGTCAGTTTTTTGGTGACGCTGTTTTTGATCAAAGAAAATCATACAGTGATAAAAAAGGCCGACCAACCAAGTGGTGCCGCCCTGTTTCGCTCATTGCCTTATCCTGGGGTTATTATCACGCTGTTTATCAGTACCATGATGGTTCAATTGGCTAACTCATCCATCAGCCCAATTTTAACGCTCTTTATCCGTGATCTGACTTTGACTGATTATAAAGATAACATTGCCTTTGTCAGTGGGATGATCGCCGCAATTCCGGGGGTTGCAGCCTTGATTTCCGCCCCGCGACTGGGGAGATTGGGTGACCGTATCGGCACTGCACGGATCCTGGCCATGGCATTGGCTTTCACTGCCCTGCTGTTTACCATCATGACTTGGGTACAAACCCCGATACAGCTTGGTATTTTGCGGTTTTTGCTTGGCTTTGCCGATGGTGCATTGATGCCTGCCATTCAAGTACTGCTGTTACGCTACTCTCCTTCTCAGGCTACAGGGCGTATTTTTGGCTATAACCAGTCATTTATGTATTTGGGTAATGTGGTTGGCCCGCTGATCGGCTCTTCTGTTTCCGCCATGATGGGATTCCGCTGGGTATTTATTGTCACCGCAATTTTGGTATTGATTAATTTTATCCTGGTACAACACCGAGTTACACGGGTTGAGCGTAGCTTATCGGTCTCGCAACCAAGGGGTTAACGTTACCCCGACCAACAACCCCTCTGGGCTAAGTAGGCGGGTAACGTTCTGGCCCCAAGGTTCCTGACGGTTAGCTACGTTTTTAGATAAGGCCAGCGGTTCAGCCTGTTCGTTGACAGGCGTGAACCGTCGTAGCGTTAAACCGTTTCTGGCTCTAGGTGAACCGCGATATAGCGCTGGTAGCGCGCTGGCTTGACGCGAGTTAAATCCACTAACACCAAACCATCAATACAATTGTTAAACGCCGGGTCAGTACCGAAGTCGATAAACTGTACCCCGCCAGGCTCACACAATTCACTGTATTGCTTATACAAAGTGGGAATGGAGCAACCAATATTGCTCAATAAACTTTTTAACCGCGCTAAATCTTCCTGATAGTTATCGCCTGCAAATTGCGCCAATACCTGCGGTAAAGAAGTTGGATAAGGGCGACGTGATTGAGCCATCACCTGTTCAGGCGAAAAATAGAGCCGGTAGAAAGCAATCAACAGGTCGCGAGCGGTCACCGGCATAGCGCCGGAAATAGACACTGGACCAAACAGGTAACGATACTGCGGATATTTTGCCACATAAGCACCAATGCCCAACCACAGATAATCCAACCCCCGCTTGCCCCAATAAACCGGCTGAATAAAGCTGCGACCGAGTTCAATCCCTTGCTCCAGGATCGGCATCATATCCTGATCGTAATGGAACAGACTGTTACTGTAGATGCTTTGCAGGCCTTTATCGGCTAACTGAGGACCGGTGGGGATAAAGCGATAGGCACCAACAATTTCGAGCTCATCTTCATCCCATAATACCAGGTGATAATAGTCGTCATCGTAGCTGTCCAAATCACGACGTCTACCTGACCCCTCACCGACTGCGCGGAAAGCAATCTCACGCAACCGCCCCAACTCACGCAGGATAGGGGTTCTTGCTTCCCCCTGCCGACGATAGAGGAAAATAGTCTTGCCATCGGGAGTGCTACCCAGTTGTTCACAAGCAGCCAAGGCTTTTTTCAACTCTAAACGATCTTCCGGCAAGGCAATGGCCGCTTCACTGGTAAATAACCCCGGTTTACCCTGCCCCAGACGGTAAACATGGCGGCGGAACCGCTCTGCGAGATCACGCGCATGGGTATGACCATCGTGCCATTGACTGAATGGGATGCGGCCCCCGATGCGGATTTTAATCCGTCCTCCGCGCTGTTTGAACATCTCTCGCACTAATAATAAGGTTGATAATGGGTTGTAAACCAGAGAGGTGAAATAGAACAGATTGCTGTTACGCGCAGTAATATGCACTGGCACGATCGGCGCGCGGGCCTTGGCGGCCAAACGCAGAAAACCGGTGTGCCAATGACTATCACGAATCCCCTTGGCGCTCATGCGCGATACTTCCCCTGCCGGGAATAGAATCAGCACGCCCTGGTTATCCAGTTGTGCTTGCATGGCCTCTATCTGCTTGCGGTTGGTACGGTAGTTGAAATTATCCACCGGTACAAACAGGCTACGTAACGGTTCAATATAGGATAAGAATTGGCTGGCAACTATTTTGATGTCCGATCTGACTGCCGCTACTGCCCGTATTAATGCTAACCCATCCAGTGACCCGATAGGATGATTGGCCACCAGAACCACCGGGCCCTGACTGGGGATATTCTCCAGATCACCATCCACCAACTCGCAATTTACATTAAAAAAATCCAACACCTGCTCGACAAAATCCAACCCTCTCAGGTAAGGATAATCAGCTGCAAATTGATTGAGTTCTTTCTCGCAAAGCAAGGTTGATAGCAGTTTACGCTGCCAAGCGGGGGTTTTGCGATGCGGGAATGATTCTTGCAGAAAAGTATCCAAACTAAACATCGTGATTCTCCTAGCCTAGTCATGGCTAACGTAAGCGAGCATCATGACCTTAATATATCCATATCATGACAAAAAAATGAAACTCCATCCCCATACTGCGCAGTTATAGCAAAAAATTCAAGCCAGGCACTCTTTTACTGTCCGCTGCTATATGACTGCTAAAGGAATACCACGTTAAAACTTATTTCAATAACCTAGAATCACATCGCCATTTTAATGTCCGTAATTCGCCATTGTCGCATTAATTTTCATGTCATAATCGGCCTATGAAATGCAAGGAGTGAATTTACATGCAGATTTTTTTTCTTGACCGGATGCTAACACCGATTGGTGAACTGGTGTTGGTCAGCGATGTACAGGGTCAGATGCGAGCAGTGGATTGGACAGACCATGAGGCTCGTCTGATGAAACTGTTAAATATCCACTATCGCGGTGAATTCGCACTACAGATAAAAACCAATCCAGGAGGGCTTACGGATCTGATGCAACGTTATTTTGCCGGGGAGTTAACCGTGATCGACAGTATGCCAGTCAAGACGCTCGGTAGTGAATTCCAGCGTACCGTCTGGGAACAGTTGCGCAAAATCCCTTGTGGAGAAACCGTCACTTATGGGGAGTTGGCGAAACGAATAGGTCGCCCTACTGCTTCCCGTGCAGTGGGCATGGCTAATGGCGCCAACCCCATCAGTATCGTGGTACCTTGCCACCGTGTTATTGGCGCACAAGGAATGCTTACCGGATACGCGGGGGGGTTACAACGTAAACAATGGTTGCTTAAACACGAAGGTTTTTTGCCTTAATGGCTTGCAAGGCAAACATGGTGAAGTGCCTATTTTTGGCTGCATTATTACTCGTGCTAATTGCATTCACACTTCAAGCTTAAATGATAACAATATACTGATTTGTAACGTATTATCATAATTAAATGTTGCTTTTTTAATAAATTTAGACTTAACCCCCACAAAAGAGATTTATCTCAATACTTGATTTCTCTCGTTAACCGAAGAAAATTAAATTGAAAGAAATGTCGCTGAGCTTATTGATTGCTGTACTTATCATCTGCCAAAAATGGTGTTAAAATTGACACATATCAATTATTGCATGAGCTTAATTTATGATCCCGGAAAAACGCGTGATTCGTCGTATTCAGTCTGGTGGTTGTGCAATCCATTGCCAAGACTGTAGTATCAGCCAGTTATGCATCCCTTTTACGCTGAATTCCCATGAGCTTGACCAACTCGACAACATTATCGAACGGAAGAAGCCAATCCAAAAGGGTCAGACGTTATTTAAGGCTGGCGACGAGCTGAAGTCGATATACGCAATCCGTTCCGGAACCATTAAAAGTTACACCATCACTGAACAAGGTGATGAGCAGATCACCGGCTTCCACTTAGCGGGCGATTTGGTCGGTTTTGATGCTATTGGTGGGCAAATGCATCCAAGCTTTGCTCAGGCGTTAGAAACCTCCATGGTCTGCGAGATCCCATTTGAAACATTAGATGACCTTTCAGGCAAAATGCCAAACCTGCGTCAGCAGATCATGCGGCTGATGAGTGGTGAAATCAAAGGGGATCAAGAGATGATTCTGCTGCTCTCCAAGAAAAATGCCGAAGAACGCCTGGCTGCCTTTATTCATAACCTTTCGCATCGTTTTGCTGAGCGTGGCTTTTCTGCACGTGAGTTTCGCTTGACCATGACCCGAGGTGATATCGGTAACTATCTGGGCTTGACCGTTGAAACCATCAGCCGCTTGCTGGGTCGTTTCCAAAAAGGTCAAATTCTTAGCGTAAAAGGCAAATATATCACCATAGAGAATATGGACGTCTTATCACAACTGGCTGGATCGCCAAAAATAAAAACACATCTCACCGCGGTTAATATTTAACCCACAATTAGGCCAATAATTCCCTGAAATTATTGGCCTAACGACTCTGCTGCTACTATTCTGTTTTTCAATGTTGAGTTACTCTGTTATTGAATTGAGCATTGATCTATAGCTGTTTGGAGGAGGTCCTATGGCAAAGTATCAGAATATTCTGGTGGTTATTGACCCAAACCAAGACGACCAACCGGCACTACGGCGGGCGGTTTATCTGGTGAAAAGGAACGGTGGGTGCATTAAAGCTTTTCTTCCTATCTATGACTTTTCTTATGAATTAACAACGCTACTTTCCCCTGACGAAAGAACTGCCATGAGGGAAGGTGTCATCAAGCAACGTGAAGCTTGGATTAAGCAACAGTGTCGTTTTTATCTGGCAGATGGCGTTCCGATTGAAATCAAAGTGGTATGGCACCGTCGCCCCTATGAAGCAATTATTCAGGAAGTGACAAGTAGCAATCATGATCTGCTGGTGAAAATGACCCATCAACATGATCGGCTCGAGTCTGTGATCTTCACCCCTACCGATTGGCACCTACTGCGCAAGTGCCCTTGCCCAGTCTGGATGGTGAAAGATCAGCCTTGGCCCGAAGGGGGTAAAGCGCTGGTTGCAGTTAACCTTTCCAGCGAGGAACCTTATCACGATCCTTTGAATATCCGGCTGGTCAAAGAAACGCTGGAACTGGCACAAAATGCTGACCAAACCGAAGTTCATTTGGTAGGAGCCTACCCGGTTACACCATTCAATATCGCAATTGAATTGCCTGATTTTGATCCTAGTGTTTATAACGATGCAATTCGTGGTCAACATCTGATTGCCATGAAAGCATTAAGGCAGAAATTCCATATCAGTGAAGAGTTTACCCATGTGGAAAAAGGGCTACCCGAAGAGGTGATCCCTCATTTAGCCGAAGAACTCAAGGCTGGAGTTGTGGTGTTAGGGACTCTCGGTCGCACAGGGCTTTCAGCAGCCTTTATCGGTAATACCGCCGAACATGTGATCGATCATCTTAAATGTGACCTATTGGTGTTAAAGCCTGATGATTTTGGTAAGCCTGTCGTCGATGAAGATGACGAACACGATGATGAGGATTAATCACTTCCCTATTTGAGGGAAGTTTTCGTGAGTTTTAAATAACCAGTAGACCTCAGCCCCCTGCCCGTTAAAACCGGCAGGGGGAAATAAGGCTTCCACAAACTGGTGGGGAAACAAAGTTATCCCCGATAAAAAATTGAGACAAAAAAACCGGAACCTTGTTAGCCCCGGCTTTAATAGTCATGTGAACACTTAGTCAAGTCATATCAAGACTAAGTATCTTTGTTTATTTTATTACAGTTCAACCACATCAAAACGAACATCAGGGTTAACATCGGCATCGTAGTCGACTTCTTCCAGCCCAAAACCGAACAGACGCAAGAACTCCTGTTTGTAACCCGTGTAATCCGTTAATTCACTCAAGTTTTCACTGGTGATTGAGGGCCAAAGGTCACGACAGGTTTTTTGCACATCGTCACGCAGCTCCCAGTCATCCATACGAATACGAGCTTGGTCGTCAAGCGCCATATCGTCACTATACAGACGTGTACGCATCATGCGGTCAACCTGCTCCATACAACCTTCATGGATCCCCTTCTCTTTCATTATTTTGAAAGCCATGGAGATATACAGCGGCATCACGGGAATGGCGGAAGACGCCTGGGTGACCACGGATTTCAATACCGCCACATGGGCTGTACCCTTTTTGGCAGCCAGATTGCCACGAATAGCGCTAGCTGCACGGTCCAAATCTTCTTTGGCACGGCCCAACGTCCCATGCCAGTAAATAGGCCAGGTCAAGTCGGTACCAATATAGGAATAAGCGACAGATTTAGCACCTTCAGCCAGCACACCAGCCTGTTCCAGCGCTGACATCCACAATTCCCAATCCTGACCACCCATCACGGTAATGGTGTTCTGGATCTCTTCTTCATTGGCAGGTTCAACGGTTGCAGTAATAATCTGGTCTTTATTGGTGTCGATAGCGGTGGTGGTGTAAACCTCACCGATCGGCTTCAAGGCAGAACGCACGACTTCACCAGTTTCTGGCATTTTACGCACCGGTGAAGCCAGTGAATAAACCACCAGATCCACCTGGCCCAGATCGGCTTTAATCAGCTCAATCACCTTGGCGCGGCATTCGTTAGAGAAAGCATCACCATTAACGCTTTTGGCATACAGACCAGCTTCTTTAGCGGCTTTATCAAAAGCTGCCGAGTTATACCAACCCGCCGTAGCCGGTTTGCTTTCCGTTCCGGCTTTTTCAAAAAACACCCCAATGGTGGCAGCGTCACTGCCAAAGGCCGCGGCAATACGGGAAGCCAGACCATAACCGGTAGAGGCGCCGATCACCAAAACACGTTTAGGGCCATTAGCAATCTTACCCTGCGCTTTGGTATAGGCAATTTGACGACGAACATTCGCTTCACAACCTACCGGATGAGTGGTGGTGCAGATAAAGCCGCGAACCTTAGGTTTAATAATCATATGGGTCTAGGATCCGTTAAAGAGATGAAATCGGCACATAAGATAACTCATTATGTGCCTTTTTTGTGATCTGACTTGTTAGATTGATTGTATTTTATACAAATTTTGCTAAATGAGATACTTCGGCTGCCAACTTGGCTGCAGTTTTGGCATATACAGTGTCTGCCTTGTATCTCATTTTGCTTAGTATGCCGTTAATTTAGCGCTGACAAATATAGTGATATAACCGCTCGGTATCTGCCAAAGAGCAAAGTTTCGTTCCCAGATTTAGCGTCGCGGCACTGCCTGCGGCCACACCAAAGCGCACAGTATCGAGTAGATCAGCACCGTTGGCCAGTTTCAGTGTCATCGCGCCAACCATACTGTCCCCCGCACCCACCGTACTTCTTTTTTTCACCGGTGGGGGGACGACATGTACACAATGGTCACCATCAACCGCCAGCGCCCCTTGTGGCCCGAGTGAAACCACCACCCGTTCTGCGGCTCCCCGCTGTACCAGTTCTTGAGCCGCATTGCGCACGTCATCCGGGTGCTCCAAGGGGTGACCAATCAAGTCGGATAACTCATTCTGATTGGGTTTTACCAGTGCTAACCCCCCTAAATCCAAGCAAGCTTTCAGGGCATCACCAGAACTATCGACGATACATTGCAAACCTATCAATTGCGCTTGCTTGACCAGATACGTTAATTTTTCAATCGCCGTTCCCGGGGGCAAACTGCCACTAATCACCAGGATCGAACCCGCAGGGATTTTTTTTACTCGCTCTACCAGTTGATCAAACTCAGTCTCATTAAGATGGGCACCTGGCATAACAAACCGAAATTGTTCACCGCTGCTGTCTACATGAACATGCAGATTTTGCCGCGTCCAGTCCTGAGTTTTCAATGTTTCTGTTTCGACGCCTTCCTGATCCAGTAACGCTTTTAAATGATCCCCAGTCGGCCCACCAATAGGGAAAATGGCATGAGCACGGCCCCCGAGATAAGTAATGGCACGGGCGACATTGATTCCCCCACCTCCAGGTTCAAATAAGGGTGTGGTACAGCGCAGCTTCCCTTCTGCATACATTTTTGCCGTCGTCGTTGCACTATCTAGCGATGGAGATAACGTTAACGTGAAAATTTGAGTCATGATGCAATCTTCCTCATGAATATTATTTCGCCTACTTGGCTAACAAACAGGAATGGATGCTTTTATTGAGCTGTTTTAAGTAAAGCACATCTGCTTTAAATAAGACGAGTTACCTGCAGGTTGGCAGAAAGGAACCTCGGGAATAAGGCTTATCAGCAGACTTTATGCCACGGGTATAACACCACCGATCTATAACATGATCGATCTATAACACGATCTATAACACAATCGCCTGAAAAAAAATGCCAGCCACCTTGGGTGACTGACATTTTTACTTACTAACATGGCTGATTACAGTGCGCGCAAAATCGCTTCTACACTGCTCTTGGCATCACCAAACAGCATTTGAGTATTTTCTTTAAAGAACAGCGGGTTCTGTACCCCGGCATAACCGGTATTCATTGAACGCTTGAATACGATAACATTTTGCGCTTTCCACACTTCCAACACTGGCATACCCGCAATTGGGCTGCGTGGATCTTCTTGCGCTGCAGGGTTAACCGTATCGTTGGCACCAATAACCAGCACAGTATCAGTATTTGGGAAATCGTCATTGATTTCGTCCATTTCCAATACTACATCGTAAGGTACCTTGGCTTCAGCCAATAACACGTTCATATGCCCTGGCAAACGCCCGGCAACCGGGTGGATACCAAAACGCACCTTGACACCGCGTTTGCGCAATTTCTCAGTGATTTCTGCCACCGGATACTGTGCCTGCGCAACAGCCATTCCATAGCCTGGGGTGATAATCACCGAGCTTGAGTTCTTCAGCAGTTCTGCCACTTCCTCTGCTGTGGTTTCGCGGTGCTCACCCATATCTTCGGCATCACCGGTTGAGGTACCATCGGTACCAAAACCACCGGCAATAACGCTGATAAAGGAGCGGTTCATCGCCTTACACATAATGTAAGAGAGGATCGCACCAGAAGAACCCACCAACGCACCGGTCACGATCAACAGGTCGTTGTCCAGCATAAAGCCTGCCGCTGCCGCTGCCCAACCCGAGTAAGAGTTCAGCATCGAGACCACAACTGGCATATCTGCGCCACCAATAGACGCCACCAGATGCCAACCAAACGCCAAGGCAATTGCCGTCATGATCAACAGCGCGAACACTTCCCAACCGACACTGTTGGTACGGACAAACAGCACCATCAACAGGAAGGAAACCACTATGGCAGCCAGATTCATTTTATGGCGATGAGGCAGCGTCAGCGGCGTAGAGGAAATAAGGCCGCGTAATTTGCCGAAGGCCACAATAGAGCCGGTAAAGGTCACCGCACCAATGAAGATACCCAAGAACACTTCGGTAAGATGGATATTCTCCATGACCGGATCCATGGCCTTACCATGATCCAGATAGCTGTTGAAACCCACCAGCACCGCAGCCAAACCGACAAAACTGTGCAGCATCGCCACCAGTTCCGGCATTTCTGTCATTTCGACTTTCTTCGCCAGATAGATCCCGATAGCACCACCGATGGCCATGGCAATGATGATCCAACTCACATTGCCGGCATTTGGCCCTAAGATGGTTGCTATCAAGGCAATCGCCATCCCGGCGACCCCAAACAGGTTACCCTGCTTGGATGTTTCATGGCGTGAAAGACCCGCCAGGCTGAAGATAAACAGAATAGCGGCAACAATGTATGCAGCTGTAACTAATCCACCAGACATTTTTGCTACCCCTTAGTTTTTGCGGAACATCTTCAGCATGCGCTGAGTGACGGTGAATCCACCAAAAATATTGATGCTGGCAATCAGCACGGCGATAAAGGAGAGGAAACTCACCCAGCCACCATGACCAATCTGCAACAACGCACCTACCA
This sequence comes from Serratia sp. HNCC26DJ244, assembly GCF_057180565.1. Classification (NCBI taxonomy): domain Bacteria; kingdom Pseudomonadati; phylum Pseudomonadota; class Gammaproteobacteria; order Enterobacterales; family Yersiniaceae; genus Serratia; species Serratia sp. HNCC26DJ244. Next base: position 77,108 of record NZ_JBXUGO010000013.1, read on the forward strand.
CGATAATCCCTGATATCGCGTTAGTGACCGACATCAACGGGGTATGCAGCGCATGGCTGACATTCCACACCACGTAGTATCCCACCACGCAAGCCAACGCAAACACGGTAAAGTGAGACAGGAACTCTTTCGGTGCTGAATCAGCGAACCAGCCAAACAGGATGATAGCCAGCGCCATCAAGGCATACTTGAGCCAAGGGGATGCGGGCTTTTTCTCCACCAGTGCGGCGGGTGCCACTGTTGCCTGCTTAGGTTGTGCTGAAACCTGAATCGGTGGCGCTGGCCAGGTCACTTCCCCTGCACGCACCACGGTAACACCGCGAATAACGGTATCGTCGAAATCGATATCAATTTCACCGTTTTTCTCTTTTGTCAGCAACTTGAGCAGGTTAACCAGGTTAGTCCCATAAAGTTGCGAAGACTGTGTTGGCAAACGGCTTGGCAAATCGGTATAGCCGATGATCTTCACGCCGTTTTCGGTCACGGTAATCTGGTCAGCAACAGTCAGTTCGCAGTTACCACCGGTTTGAGCGGCCAAGTCAACAATCACACTCCCCGGCTTCATGGCGGCGACCATCTCTTTGGTGATCAATTTTGGTGCCGGTTTACCTGGGATCAGTGCCGTGGTGACAATAATGTCCACTTCTTCTGCTTGCGCGGCAAACAGAGCCATTTCAGCTTTGATAAAGGCTTCTGACATCACCTTGGCGTAGCCATCACCGCTGCCAGCTTCTTCTTCAAAATCCAGCTCAAGGAACTCAGCCCCCATACTCTGGACTTGTTCTTTCACTTCCGGGCGGGTATCAAAGGCACGCACAATGGCACCCAAGCTGCCTGCCGCACCGATGGCCGCCAACCCTGCCACACCTGCACCGATAATCATCACTTTTGCTGGCGGGACTTTACCGGCAGCGGTGATTTGACCGGTGAAGAAACGGCCAAACTCATGGGCAGCCTCAACGATGGCACGATAACCGGCGATGTTAGCCATGGAGCTCAGGGCATCCATCGATTGTGCGCGGGAAATGCGCGGCACTGAATCCATCGCCATGGCGGTAACATTGCGGGCAGCCAGCTTCTCAATTAAATCTGGGTTTTGTGCTGGCCAGATAAAACTGACGAGCGTACTGCCTTCACGCATTAACGCGATTTCGTCCTCTAGTGGCGCGTTAACTTTTAAAATCAGATCTGATTGCCATACATCGGCAGTATCAGTAATCGTTGCCCCTGCGGCTTGATACGCAGCATCCTCAAAACTTGCCAATTTACCCGCCGAACTTTCAATAGCGACGGTAAAGCCCAATTTTAGCAACTGTTCTACCGTTTTCGGCGTTGCTGCAACACGGGCTTCATTGGCCAACCGTTCTCTTGGTACACCAATACGCATAATTATTCCCTTCTTACCTGTCTTTAATGACGTCTGTTATCTTCTCTAGCGATAGCACCAGCCGACAAGATTCCCCCACCTCGCCAGTAAGCAAAGCAGAATGCCTTTTATAAGCTACTGAAAATGTGATCGATAATCCATGATTGCTTACGATTAACTGACAGTTTTTACATAAAAACTCACATAAGGATATGACAAATCGCAAGTTTGCATCGAAAAGATGTTTAGAGCAATGTTTGCATGATGACCTGCTAAACCAATATATTCCTGGTTGCAGCGCATAAAATGCTGAGACACATAGCGAGATTACATGTAATAATCATCGGCTGAATACACTTAAACCGTTCAGTACGCTATATACATTAATGCGCTAGGCGAAAGGATTTTTTATGAAGCTGAAGACCACCATCATTGCATCAGCCTTGTTATCACTCACTGCGCTGTCTGCATATGCCGCACAAGAGTTAACACCTGAAAGAGCCGCGGCTATCAAACCATTTGATCGCATCACCATTACTGGTCATTTTAATGCTATCAACGAAGCAGTTGATGCGGTATCACGCCGTGCAGATAAACTGGGTGCGGACGCTTTCTATATTCAGGATATCAGTGAAGGTAACAACAGCGGCAACTCGCGCGTTACTGCTGACCTCTATCATAAAGATGCCCCAGAGGCGAGCAAAGAGACAACGTACCGCCTCTTTAATGGTGTTAAAGAACTTCCTAAAACCGAAGCGTTCTTGTATGAGCCCTACGATACCGTGACTGTCACCGGTTTTTATCGTAGCCAGCCAGACATCAGCGATGCCATCAGCAAAGAGGCAAAAAAGAAAGGTGCAGCCTCTTTCTTTATCGTTCGTCAGGTTGATGCCAACCAGGGGGGTAACCAACTCGTTACAGCCTATATCTACAAATCTGATGCCCCTAAACGTGTGGTGCAAAACCCAGATGCTGTTCCTGCTGATTCTGACGCTGGTAGAGCCCTGTTGGCTGCAGGCGGTGCTGAAGCCGCCAAGGTTGAGATCCCTGGGGTCGCCTCTTCGGCCTCACCAAGTCAAAATGTGGGTCGTTTCTTTGAAACGCAATCTTCTTCTGGCCAACGCTACACTGTCACTTTGCCGGATGGTACCAAGATTCAGGAAGTGAATAAGGTGACCGCTGCACAAATGGTCCCCTTCGATTCCGTAACATTTACCGGTCATTTCGCCAGCATGACTGACGTTTCCAATGAAGTAGCAAAACGCGCAGCAGCTAAAGGTGCCAAGTACTATCACATCACCCGTGAATGGCAGAACCAAAGTGGCGGTAACCTGACGGTAAGCGCTGATCTGTTTAAATAATCCTCAGCACTTCAGGTTTATATTTAAGTTAAGCATTGAGTCATAGGGCAGCGTTAGCTGCCCTTTTCTCATGCCTAAAGTCTCTGTTTTTAGGAACTCATTTTGGAAAAAAAACTTGGCCTCACTGCATTAACTGCCTTAGTTCTCAGCTCGATGATAGGCGCTGGCGTGTTCAGTTTGCCACAAAATATGGCTGAAGTAGCCAGCCCTGCTGCCTTGCTGATTGGTTGGATGATTACCGGTATCGGGATACTGTTCCTTGCTTTTGCCATGTTGTTGCTAACTCGCCTACGCCCGGATCTTGATGGTGGCATATTCACTTACGCAAAAGCCGGATTTGGTGAGTTGGTGGGTTTTTGTTCTGCCTGGGGCTACTGGCTATGTGCGGTCATTGCTAATGTCTCCTATTTGGTTATTGTCTTTGCTGCGCTGGGTTTGTTCACAGACCGTAATGGGGTGGAAATTTTCGGGGACGGTAATACCTGGCAGGCATTAATTGCTGAATCTTTCTTATTGTGGGCCGTCCATGCGCTGATCCTTCGCGGGGTACAAACAGCAGCAAGTATCAATCTGGTAGCGACCCTCGCCAAGTTGCTGCCACTGTTGTTATTTATCTTATTGGCCGCTTTCGCTTTTCAGCTGGATACGTTTACCCTGGATTTCCACGGTACAGCACTGGGTGTGCCCGTATGGCAGCAAGTGAAAGATTCCATGCTGATTACCTTGTGGGTGTTTATTGGTGTGGAAGGCGCGGTGGTCGTTTCTGCCAGAGCGCGGCAAAGAAAGGATGTCGGCCGTGCAACCATGTTAGCGGTAATTTCAGCCTTGGTGATCTACTTGGCCATTACCTTGCTTTCACTTGGCATCATACCCCGTAGTGAACTGGCTGGAATACGTAACCCCTCCATGGCGACATTGATGGTCAATCTCATTGGCCCTTGGGGGAGCGTGATTATCGCCGCTGGCTTGATTATCTCTGTTTGCGGTGCCTACCTGAGTTGGACCATTATGGCCGCTGAAATCCCCTTCTTGGCTGCTCAACAAGGCGCATTCCCTAAAATATTCCGCAAGCAAAATAACCAGGATGCCCCTGCTGCTTCGTTGTGGTTAACCAATGGTGCAGTGCAAATTGCCTTGATTGTGATTTGGCTGACCGGTAGCAACTATAACGCTCTGCTGACGATTGCTTCAGAAATGATCTTGGTGCCCTATTTTTTGGTGGGTGCTTTTCTATTCAAGGTGGCGTACAAGCTGCAGGATAAGCGCTTAATCTTTGCCGCGAGTGGCGCTTGCCTGTATGGCTTATGGTTACTCTATGCTTCGGGGCTGACGTATCTGCTGTTGTCGGTGCTACTGTATGCCCCGGGGCTGTTGGTATTTATCTACGCACGTAGCCAACACCAAGAGGGAGTCTTACTCAGTAGGTTAGAAAAAGGCGCTGCTTTTCTATTGCTGGCTACGACCATTCCCGCAGGCTGGTTTATGTTTCAATAATGTTAATGCCCATCCCTGTTATTAGAGAGGCATGGGCTTCACGGCATCGCCCTGATTGCTGAGAGCTGTTAACGACTTTTTGACATATCATGGCATAATTCTTTTCATGCCTGTCAATTTGACTTGGAGTTTAAACCCATGGGATCTCACCACTCAGCCCCAGTACTGATTACTGGCGGTGCGCGCCGGATTGGGCTGGCACTGGCCAAGTCGTTCTTACAACGCAATGTGCCGGTGATTATTGCCTACCGCAGTACTTACCCCACCTTGTCTGAGTTGAAAAGCCTCGGGGCAGTGTGCCTGCAAGGTGACTTTTCTACCCATGAAGGGATCTACGGTTTTGCCGAACAAGTAAAGCAGGTTGCCCCCAAATTGCGCGCAGTGATCCACAATGCCAGCGCCTGGTTGGCTGAGTCTGACCAGATCGCGCCAGAACAAGTGATGGCGTCCATGTTGCAAATTCATGTTTATACGCCCTATCTGTTAAATCAATTACTCGAATCTTGCCTGCGTGACCAGGGCCCGGCTGGTGCTGATATTATTCATCTAACTGATTATGTGGTAGAAAAAGGCAGTGATAAACATATCGCTTATGCGGCCAGCAAAGCGGCGCTGGATAATATGACTCGCTCTTTTGCTCGCAAGTTTGCCCCAGAAGTCAAAGTGAATGCCATTGCCCCTGCACTGATCATGTTTAATAGCGATGACGATGAACAGTACCGGCAACAAGCATTGGCAAAGTCATTGATGAAAATAGCCCCCGGGGAAAACGAGGTGGTGAATCTGGTGGACTACTTGATGAATAGCCGTTATGTCACCGGCCGTACTCACAGTGTTGATGGTGGCCGACCGTTATGCTGATAAGGACATAGCGTAATAGGATGGGGCGCGCTATGCTGGATGCCGTTTTTCTTATAAACCTCCCTTATATGCCATGACTAAAATTGTTTTTGTAGAAGACGATCCTGAAGTGGGTAAACTGATAGCGGCTTATCTGGGTAAACATGATATTGATGTGGTTATTGAACCGCGCGGCGATACCGCACAGGCTTGTATTGAACGGGAACAGCCCGATTTGGTCCTTCTCGATATCATGCTCCCCGGTAAAGATGGCATGACACTATGCCGCGACTTGCGCCCAGTTTATCCCGGCCCTATCGTGTTACTCACCTCATTAGATAGTGATATGAACCATATTCTGTCACTGGAGATGGGAGCCCACGATTATATATTGAAAACCACCCCGCCAGCTGTGTTACTGGCACGTTTGCGTCTTCACTTGCGCCACTATGGTAACCAACCCAAAGAGGAGCAAATACAGGCGGTGACTCAACACAATGCGCTGCATTTTGGTTTATTGTGTATCGACCCAGTTAATCGTCAGGTGACACTGGCCGATGAAACCATCACCCTGTCGACCTCTGATTTTGATTTACTATGGGAGTTAGCCACTCATGCCGGACAGATTATGGATCGTGAGGCGTTACTGAAAAGTCTGCGCGGTGTCAGTTATGATGGGCTGGATCGCAGTATTGATGTGGCGATCTCTCGTCTACGCCGTAAACTGTATGACAATACCCTAGAGCCTTTGCGTATCAAGACGGTACGCAATAAAGGTTATCTGTTTGCCCCCAACGCTTGGACCTCGGTACAGCAATGAGAAAAATTTTTGTTCAATTCTTTCTGCTGCTGTTCGTCTGTTTTCTGGTCATGACGATGCTGGTTGGTCTGGTCTACAAAGTGACCGCCGAGCGTGCTGGGCGGGAATCAATGGATGATTTGATGAAAAGTTCACTGTACCTGATACGCAGTGAACTCCGTGAAATCCCACTAAAAGATTGGAACAAAACCATTGCCACTCTGGATTTAAATCTGTCATTCCAATTGCATATCGAGCCGCTAGGTAAGCAGAATCTGAATGAAAAACTCACCAAGCGATTAAATTTGGGCGAAATCATTGCACTGGATGATCGTTATACTTTCATGCAGCGCATTCCACGTAGTCCTTATGTGTTAGTGGTTGGCCCGATCCCGTATCTGTTCTATCTACACCAAATGCGCATACTGGACCTGATCCTGCTGATTTTTATCGGCCTGTCTCTGGCGCTGCCGGTATTCTTGTGGATGCGCCCGCACTGGCGAGACCTGCTTAAGTTGGAAAATGCGGCTCAGCGTCTGGGGGAAGGTCATCTCGATGAACGCACCCATTTTTTACCCTCTTCCAGTCTTTATCAGCTCGGAGTGGCCTTTAACCAGATGGCCAATAATATCAACACACTAATCGTCAGCAAAAAGCAGTTGATCGATGGTATCGCTCATGAACTTCGAACTCCGTTGGTCCGTCTGCGTTACCGGCTGGCAATGAATGAAAATCTTTCGGAAAGTGAACAGCAGGCATTAAATCGTGATATTGGGCAGTTAGAATCACTGATTGATGAATTGCTGACCTATGCCCGCTTGGATAGGCCTCAGGTGGCGTTGAATATTGAAGCGATAAATTTACCAGATTGGTTGCGCGACAAAGTCGCTGATATGCAAATGATCCACCCAGACCATGAGATCGAACTGAATATCCCGCATAGCGGTAATTTCGGTGGCGTTGATCTACGCCTGATGGAGCGGGTGTTAGATAATCTGGTCAATAATGCGCTGCGCTATTGTGAACAGCGTTTACGCATCGGGTTGTGGTTTGATGGTGATGCTGCCTGTTTGCAAGTGGAGGATGATGGCCCTGGTATTCCGCAAGCAGAACGGGAACGGGTATTCGAGCCCTTTGTTCGCCTCGATCCAAGCCGTGATCGTGCCACCGGAGGTTGTGGACTTGGGTTGGCGATTGTCCACTCTATTGCCATGGCGTATCAAGGCCATGTCTATGTTGAGGCCAGCTCGTTGGGAGGAGCCAGTTTCCGTTTCTGTTGGCCCGTTAAACTGGTTGCTTAGTTGGCTCCAGCATAGCTGATGACGACAGCGCAGGGAGCCTGAGATAGGTTCAGCGCTAACCAACCCAGCGGTGGCGCGTACATTAAGTTACAAGCCGAAACCAATCACTCACGGAAAACCCTTCAAGCACTACCTACTATTGCTACAGCGGCCCCCGCAGTGGGTTTTAACCACACACCGATAGTTGAGGATCTCGTCATGAAGAAAGTAGTGGCTCAACGCCAAAGGCTTGGTAGCAAAGTGGCGTGAGCCAGGCCTCACTTGCGCTAGCTAAGCATCGGTAATTTAGAGCCTGTAATTAAATTGTACCGCACCCTGTTTGCCGGGTATTTCTCACTAGGGGGGATTATGCTGCGTCGCTACTTGTTCGAAATCATGCTTGGCACCCTAATCTTTTGCTGGGTAATTGCCATTTTCTTTTACTTTTAATTTCCACCTTCCTTTCAGAAAGTCATGTAAAAAAGTCAATCGGATGTCATTGGTATCATCGATAAGTCAGTTTATAGTCGTTATATTTAACATTGTCTGCTGCTGGATAGTACTCTCATGCAATGTTTGGTCGTTCCTTATTTGTTAGGTAAAAACCTATGCGCATATCGGTTTTATTGTGCTCATCTTTATTCGCTGTTGCCCTTCATTTGGCTCACGCAGCTACGCCTTCTGATACCTCAAAAGCAGAGCAGAAACGCCTGTTTTTTGGTAAAGATGACAGAGTAAAAATCAATGAGACCATTGATTGGCCGTGGCAAGCTATCGGCCAAGTAGAGACCGCCAGTGGCAACTTATGTACGGCGACCTTGATCTCCCCCCGCTTGGCCCTCACCGCTGGTCACTGTGTTCTTATACCACCAGGGCATTTGGATAAGGCGGTCGCATTACGGTTTATCGCTGGCAGTAACAGTTGGACCTATCAGATTGAAAATATTGAAACCTTGGTGGATGAAAAATTAGGGAAAAAGCTTAAAGCTGACGGCGATGGGTGGATTGTTCCCAAGGCTGCCGCCGCTTATGATTTTGCGTTGATTCGTTTGAAAGATCAGCAACCACTCGCCATTAAGCCTTTGCCATTGTGGCAAGGAGACAGTAAGGGATTAATGCAAGTGCTAAAACAGGCAAGACGGCTGGTCACTCAGGCAGGCTACCCTGAAGACCATCTTGACTCTCTGTATGCCCATCTGGGGTGTAAAGTGACTGGGTGGGCTCAGCAGGGGGTGCTATCACACCAATGCGATACTTTACCGGGAGACAGTGGCTCACCGCTGTTGTTAAAAAGTGCCGAAGGCTGGCGATTAATCGCGATTCAAAGCTCCGCGCCAGCAGCAGAAGATCGCTACCGTGCGGATAACCGGGCATTGGCTGTCACTGGTATTCGAGATGCGTTGACCAAGCTGTCAATGGGTCAATGAACTCCCCTTTGACCACAAATTACAGCTCCGCTGTTATTCAACCACAGTCGCTTGAATAACAGCGGGAGCCCCCTGCGCAGGTCGATATTTTATAGTGAAAGTTGATCGATAGCCTGCATGATGCGTTTATCAGAAATCGGATAAGGCGTCCCCAACTGTTGGGCAAACAGGCTGACGCGTAACTCCTCGATCATCCAGCGCACCGCTTTCATCTCTTCATCCTGTTGACGTTTGGCTGGCAATTTATTCAACCACTGTTGCCAAGCAAGCTGTACCCGCTCTACCCGCAGCATTTGTGCCCGATCACGGTGTGGGTCGATCGACAGCTTATCTAAGCGGCGTTCAATCCCCTGCAGATAACGCAAGGTATCCGGCAGTCGGCTCCAACCGTTATTGGTGACAAAGCCACGGTAAACCAGGCCTGAAAGTTGAGCTTTGATGTCTGATAACGCCAGTGCCAACGCGATATCAACACGCCCTTTCAGACGTTTATTGATGTTGAATACCGTCGTTAAAATCTGTTCAACCTGCTTGGCAATATCTACCACCGTTTCATTTAGCTCGGCACGCACTGATTCCTGTAACCGGGCAAAGCTCTGCTCTTGCCAAACCAACCCACCATGCTCGGCCATCAGTTTATCGATACCGCAGGCAATACAGTCATCGATTAATTCCAGCACCTTGCCATAAGGATTAAAATAGAGCCCCAGTTTGGCTTTATTCGGCAATTTTTCATGTAAATACTTGATTGGCGATGGGATATTCAGCAACAGTAGACGGCGCGTTCCTTGCCACATTGCTTGCTGCTGTTCCTGCTCACTCTCAAACAAGCGGATAGCGACACTCTCTTTTTCATCTACCAACGCCGGATAGGCCTTAACGGAATAGCCTCCGCGTTTCTGCTCGTAAAATTCCGGCAGTTTACCAAAGCTCCAGATATGCAGGTTGCTTTGCTCCAAGCCGTCGTCCGCCACCGATGATAATGTTTGCTGCACGTTTGCTTTCAACTGCTGCTTTAAGAGCGCCAGGTCTCTACCTTCACGTAGGGTTTTCTGCTTTTCACCCACCACGCGGAAGGTCATTTTTAGATGATCGGGAACCGAATCCCATTGCCACGCCTCTCGTGACACCGTCACGCCGGTCATGCGCCGTAACTCTCGCTCCAATGAGTCCAATAACGGCAGTTCTTGTGATGTTACGCGGCCAATAAAGGCTTCGGCATAGTTTGGCGCAGGCACAAAATTGCGGCGTATTGGCTTGGGGAGTGATTTGATCAGCGCAATCACCAACTCACGGCGTATACCGGGGATCTGCCAATCAAAGCCCTCTTCTGCCACTTGGTTAAGAATCGGTAAGGGAATATGAACCGTGACACCATCCGCATCAGTCCCTGGCTCAAACTGATAGGTCAGCCGCAATTTCAGGTTACCTTGATGCCAATAATTAGGATAATCCAACGCGCTAACCCGGTTGGCCCCCTCTTTAATCAACATCTCTTTTTCAAAATTGAGCAGATCAGGTTGTTGCTTAACGGTTGTTTTCCACCAACGGTCAAAATGGCGGCCAGAGACAATTTCATTCGGAATACGCTGATCGTAGAAGCTGAACAAGGCTTCATCATCCACCAAAATATCGCGGCGGCGCGATTTATGCTCCAACTCTTCTACTTCTGCACGTAACTTTAAGTTAGCAGCAAAAAACGTATGTCTGGTCTGCCAATCCCCTTCGACTAAGGCATGGCGGATAAACAACTCACGGCACAGTAATGGGTCAATAGTGCTGTAATTGACCTGGCGAGCGGCAACAATCGCCAAGCCAAACAAGGTCACCTTTTCACTGGCCATTACCGCACCTTGGGATTTAGACCAGTGAGGTTCACTGTAATGGTGCTTAACCAGGTGTTGAGCCAGCGGTTCTATCCATTCAGGCTCGATACGCGCGGCAATTCGCCCCCACAAGCGACTGGTTTCCACCAATTCGGCGACCATCCCCCACTTTGGCGGTTTCTTGAACAAGCCTGAGCCCGGATAAATAGAGAAACGCGCATTGCGTGCACCGCTATACTCTTGTTTATCGCTATCTTTCTGCCCTATATGCGAAAGTAAACCACTCAGTAGCGAGGTATGAATACTGCGATAGTCAGAAGGCACACTGTTCACTGGCAGGCCTAGTTCTTTCACTACCTGACGCAATTGGGTGTAGATATCCTGCCATTCACGCACACGCAGATAGTTGAGGAAATCGCTACGGCATAAACGACGGAACTGGCTGGACGAGTTCTCCTTCTGCTGCTGTTGCAGGTAATCCCACAGGGAGACAAACGCCATAAAATCAGAGTCTTTATCAGCAAAACGGCGGTGTTTCTCATCCGCTGCCTGCTGTTTCTCCAGAGGCCGCTCTCGCGGATCCTGAATCGATAGCGCCGAGGTGATGATCATCATCTCACGCACACTGCCACTTTTCTGCGCTTCCAATACCATCCGCGCCAATCGCGGGTCAATGGGTAACTGGGCTAATTGACGGCCTTGAGGAGTCAATTGGTAGTGGCCATTATCAGCGGTTTTAATCGCCCCCAACTCTTCCAAAAGCCGCACACCGTCCTGAATATTACGCTTATCGGGTGCCTCAACAAACGGGAAGGCGGCAATATCCCCCAGCCCCAACGAGGTCATCTGCAAAATAACTGAAGCCAGGTTGGTACGTAAAATTTCCGGATCGGTGAATTCTGGGCGCGACAAGAAATCCTGTTCCGAATACAAGCGGATGCAAATACCTTGCGACACACGGCCGCAACGGCCTTTACGCTGGTTGGCGGAAGCCTGTGAGATAGGCTCGATGGGCAGACGTTGTACCTTGGTGCGGAAACTATAACGACTGATACGCGCTGTTCCGGGGTCAATAACGTATTTAATGCCCGGTACAGTGAGTGAGGTTTCGGCTACGTTGGTCGCTAACACAATACGGCGGCCTGAGTGACTTTGAAAAACCCGGTTCTGCTCACTGTTGGACAAGCGGGCATAGAGTGGCAACACTTCCGTATGCGGTAAATTTAGTTTATTCAGCGCATCGGCAGTATCACGAATTTCACGTTCACCGCTCATAAAGATCAGAACATCGCCAGGCCCTTCTCGCCCTAGCTCGTCGACCGCATCAAAAATTGCCTGTAGCTGATCGCGCTCATTGTCATCCGCATCATCGACCACTGGACGATAACGAACATCAACCGGATAAGTACGCCCAGAAACCTCAATAATCGGCGCATGATTAAAATGACGTGAAAACCGCTGAGGATCAATGGTCGCCGAGGTAATGATCACTTTCAGGTCGGGGCGTTTAGGCAGTAACTCCCGCAGATAGCCCAAGATAAAATCAATGTTGAGACTACGTTCGTGCGCTTCATCGATAATCAGGGTGTCATACTGCAACAACTGTCGGTCTTGCTGGATCTCAGCCAGCAAAATACCGTCAGTCATCAGCTTGACCAAGGTATTTTCCCCCACCTGATCATTGAAGCGTACCTTGTAGCCCACGCTGCCGCCAAGTGGGGTTGCCAATTCATCAGCAATGCGGTTGGCAACGGTGCGTGCAGCCAAACGACGTGGCTGAGTATGGCCGATTAAGCCTTTAATTCCCCGCCCCAGCTCAAGACAGATTTTAGGTAACTGCGTCGTTTTGCCCGACCCGGTTTCACCCGCTACAATCACCACTTGGTGATCACGGATAGCATTGAGGATCTCTTGTTTTTTCTGGCTGACCGGCAGATTTTCTGGATAGGTAATTTTCGGGCATGATGCGCCCCGCGACTGCACTTTTTGCAACGCTCGGGTGATATCACTGTCTATCTCAGCGGCAATGGCCTGCTGAGCCTCTAAATTTTTGACTCTTTTGGCACCTTGCAACCGACGTTGCAGACGCACATGATCACGGAGCATTAAGTCATCCAGTCTAGATGACAATCCCGCGAGCGGAGATTTCACGTTGGGTATTCCTTATTATTCATTCTTTGCTTGAGCTGCCCGCATACCGTTTAAACAGATTAAAAACCGTACTGGCAGAACTCATTGCTATATCAATGTGTTACTACTTACTACTTGGCGCACGTAGCAGAACGCTTTTTATTTCTTCAACCACTGGCCATTAATGCCGCGTACATATTCACCCGCAGGCGCGCGTGTCACCAATTTCTGCCCAGCCAGGCGGGCGACACTATCGGGGGCGATATTATTGTTTTCTGCCACTTCCTGATATTTTTGCGAACGCCCCTGGTTAATTCTTTTCACCAAATCCAACGTTTCAGCATCCTGCTTCAATGGCGCAATGTAGCCACTCAGTGTTTCTCCTACGCGTCCTTGTTGCTTGGCTTCATCCAAAGTCAAAGCCTGCACCATCGTGCTGAATGACCAACTGGCAACTAGCCACCATAAATATCGGCGTTTCATCCTGACTCCTAAAAGAGACCGCTATGGGTTTTCAGCAGATTTTCCACATCGCTATCCACTTTGATACGGATTTCATGCTCAATTTTGACATTCATATTGATGGTAATCGGATCTTTGGGTGTTGCTACCTCAATACGCGGTACGCAAGCACTCAGTAAAGTGGCGCACAGTACAACTACCAGTGATGGCCTGGCCATGATATTCATTGTGTTACCCCAGGTTTAGAGAGGGCCTGTTCCAGCCACTCTTGTAAATTGTCACCAAAGCGCAGACTACGCCACAACTGAAACACATTTTCCTGATGGCTATAGTTTAAGATGATGGCACGCTTGGCATTTTTTTGCGTGTTTACCCCATCAATACGCGTTTTCAGCGTCAGTTCTCCCAGATTATCGAGGTCAACCTTAGCCTTTAAGTGGTTGATTTCGACATAACGTAACCAGTCAATAGCGGCGCCTGTCGCCAGATTATTACTACCGATAGCATCTGCCATCTCCTTATCTAACCGTAGCGTCAGCACCCCCGCATTGGCTATCCAACCCTGCTTTACCAACCATTGAGGATGGTTGAGGAAAAGGGGTAATTCACCGTCAATGCGACCTGACATGGCAAACTGTTTCGGATTAAGCGCCGTAAACAGCTCGCTGAGGTCGATTTTATCGAGTTTAAGTACCGCCGCTTCATGCTGCGGCATACGCAAGGCTGAGAGGCTGATATGCCCATTAAGCATTTCCAGGCTGACGTTACTTAATGTCAGGGGATTGGCCTCGCTATAAGGGTAATTCCCTTGTAAGTCAGCGGTAATATTCTGTATGGCAAACAGGTTATTGAGTGACTTGATGCGCAGCATCACTGGCCGTTTGCCGCCTAATTGCCATAAATGGTTTTTTAGCCGGTAAGGTAACACAAAGTCCAAACCACTCATTTCCCCATCACTCAGCCACATGCCACCATTACGGACCACCCAATGGCCGCCAGCCGTAAAACCTTGTCCGCGCGCTGCGGAAAACGCTGACTGGGCATAAAACTCCCCTTGCCGCAGTTTGATATTCAAATCCGCTGGCAATAACGGCTGAAATACCGTTAACGATTGTTTAGGCCACCACCCCTCCCCCCTTAGGCGCTCACCATCCCAGCGGCCTCGCAGGCTTATCGGACCAATCTGCTCCGCCAACAAACGCCCCTGCCATTGGAAATTATCAGGCTCCTTGCCATTCAGTTGCAGGTCCAGCACCGTAGGTGGCAGATAGCTACCTTTACTGAAGCTCACTTTATCGGTAACCAGTTTAAGGCTGCCGGCAAATTGTGGCGCAACGGCCGTACGCTGCCAGATGATCGGCTGCTCAAGCGTCAAACGTGGTGCGGCTATAGTCACCTCGCCATATTTAAGCTGATTAAACCCGGTAGACAAACTCTCTAAGGTAATGCGTGTATCCTGCCAGCGTCCACTGCCTGCGATATCCCAGGTGGCCTGCAACGGTGGCAGTTTGCCATTCCCCCAGTAGCGCCATCGCCAGTTGCCATTATCGGGCCAGAAATCTTTTGCCTGACCATCCAGATGCACATTGGATTGCCCCCAGTAATTATCGCTGACAGCAATAATCGCCTGTAAACGGCCAGTAATTCCCGCTGCCGTCACCGTTACCCCAGCAAGTGGCAGACGAGCCTCTTCCAACCGGATGCCATCCGCCGGCTCCCCCCACGCACGTAACAGCGAGCCAGGGAGTAACGTCAACGAGGGGTTAAGAATCGAGCCATTAATCATGCCCGGAATGGAAGCACTAGCAGAAAAATCAGCCAGATTAGCCTGACCTGTAAGCTGGAAATTGAGATTGCTGTTGATTAAATCTACCTTACCTGGGCCTAAGGTGAGTACCGCATTACCTTTACCATTATGGCCAGTAGTGATGACATTGAGGCGAGCAGTAATTTGAGTGTCAGCCAGCCCTTTGCGCCAATCATCTAATGCCACACTCAGGCCACCACTAAGGGGTTGATCAATATAATGCCAATGCCATTCACCTTGCTCAATGCGAATC
Organism: Serratia sp. HNCC26DJ244; assembly: GCF_057180565.1. Taxonomy (NCBI): domain Bacteria; kingdom Pseudomonadati; phylum Pseudomonadota; class Gammaproteobacteria; order Enterobacterales; family Yersiniaceae; genus Serratia; species Serratia sp. HNCC26DJ244. The sequence goes on from NZ_JBXUGO010000013.1 coordinate 92,153, forward strand.
TGCTGAGGGGTTACTTGCCAGGGCAGGCTTGCCAAGGGGCGTGGACTCCCCTGTTCGGTTAACGTCAACAGGCCCTGCTGCTGTTGCCAGTGTAAATCCAACAACAACGGTTTTTCAAAGTAGGTGGTCTGTATTTCGCCTTGCAGAGAGCCCTGCGGCGGCAAACTATCCAGCGCGATGGGCAGAGTCATTTCCCCAGTCAGTTGTAACGGCTCCCCCCCAGCGAATGGCTGGATAATGAATTGGTTGAGCGTTAACTGCTGATGTTCATCCAGTTCCGCTTTAACAGTAAGATTATCCCCCTGATAATCCAGAGAGAAGCGTTTGGCCGATGAAGCGAGTTGTACTTTACCGGCATAGGTTTGCCAGGGTGTGAGTGTCAATAGATTGATGCTGAGATTAAATGCTGGCAATTGGTTTTGTAGGCGATCTAGCGCCAGCGGAGGGCTGTCTGTCTCTACGGGGAGTTTCGAAAAACAGGCTGTATCCACATTGAGTTGGTCGCTGCTTAGTTGCCACTTACCGCGTTGATAAGACAAACTGAGCGCGTTGACTGTGACCAGGCTACAATCCTGGGCATTAAAACGGACATTAGCAAGATGCAACGCCCCATGCTGCCAACGTAAAGGCCCTTGTAACACCAGTTGGCTACCTTGGGGCAACCAAGGCGCTACCACTCGGGGCAACCAGCTCGGTAAGGTTTGCCATAATGTCACCACCAGTAGCACGATTCCTGCTAATATCCCGATGGCTATTTTAAATTTTTTTGTCATCAAATACTGACTTTAACCTTGATAAACATCATCTACATCTACATGGCGCTAATGATGGCATGAATCCCCTGCCAGGTGAAGAAATGGCTAACGCGGTGTACAAGGATGAAAGAGATGACCGAAGTAAGGAACACTCACATGGTTAATAAGAACGAACGCATCAAAGCACAGGTTAAACGCGTGGTGCTTGCCGCTTTGTTACCTGCCTTGGTAGGCAGCATGTTGATGTCCATCTTGGGGGTGTTCGTCACTGGTGAACTGGCAATCTTTGCCAAAGGGATGCTGATGTTCCCATTGTTTGCTTATTATTCGGTTGGGCTTCAATCCATTGTTTACTCTGTGATATTAGAATTTATCATCAATCCTTATATTAAAAATCATCTGTTAGCCATAGCAGCCAGTGTTCTTTTCGGCGGGCTGGTGGGGGGTATGCAATTTGCCTTTTTCGGAGTGATTTTAGGGGCATTGACTGGGGCAATTGTGGGCGCTTATATTCGCCAACTTTATCGTCAGGCAACTCAATCAACTCAATAACCGCACTTAACCCTTGTAACACTAAGCCCCAAGCCATTGGCGGTGATACCGTGGTTTTCTCTTGGCGGCTTATACTGAAAGATCACCGGAGCCAGGGCGATTATTCTGGCCAATTTATCTCACCAATCCAACTCCGGTTGTCAGCTAAGTGAACTATTTGGCACAAGCAGTCATGCTGAGCGCTGAGTCTTCACACTGTTTACCATTTGGCAATTGGCACATCCTGATCGCGTCACCATTAAGTGTGTGGGTCATGGTGGTCACCCCGCCAACATTGGCACAATTAGTGCTGGTCGGAATCACGCCAATATTGGCGTTTGTGGCAAGCTGTGCAGGCTCTTCCTGGTTGCTACTGCAAGCAGCCAAAGAGAGTACGGCACCGGCAAGCCACCATTTTGCTTTAAACATGATATCTCCCCATAAGACTGTAACGATACTGATAACTGATGTTGATAACTTACGTTAATAACTGCGAGAGAGCTATTACGCTGAACCTCTCATAGCCCCTTTATTATACTCAGCATTCTGTCCGGCGCGTATGTTTTTTAGCCATAATCTTTGGGCATATTAGAATCGGCCTATCCATCAGGTAATAAATAACCCCTAATTAATGAGCTGATGCCTTTGACAATAAATTAATCACCAATACCCCGGCAAGAATCAACCCAATCCCAATGACTGCGGGTAAGTCCAATTTTTGCTGGTAAATAAATATTGCCGCAATAGAAACCAGCACAATCCCCATTCCGGACCAGATGGCATAAACTATGCCTAATGGCATGGTTTTCACGACCATTGACAGTCCCCAGAATGCGATAACATAGCCCACGATAACAATTAACGAAGGCCATAAGCGGGTAAACCCGTCCGCTGCTTTCAACATTGTCGTCGCAATCACTTCAGCGATAATCGCCATAATTAAATACATCAAACCAGTCATAATTCTGTTCTTCTTTCTGTCTTGGTCGCCTTGCCAATAGTCGCGTCTGGCACAGATTCCCGCCTCTCTGGCGTTAAGATAGGCAGGATGATACGTAACGATTAATTTAATATTAAACCCAGACAATAGGGTATCGCAGTGCCCCTATTGTCACCATCACTTTATGAATGAGCCCGTTATCTCCGCCACACAAACAGGTTAAATATCGCGTATAGCCCTTGTGAAGTGCACGGTGACGACTTGGCATTTAGCCATGAACAGATGAAGCAGTTCACTGCAAGCGGATTTTGGCCACTGTACCACTTCGATCCCCGCATTCCCATGACGGCATGGCGGCATGGCGGCATTGATGCTAGACTCTCTGCCACCCAATGGGGAGCTAGCTAATATTTTGAACAACGAACCGCATTTTCCCCGCCTGAGTACGCAACAACCGCAAGTCGCAGCTGTACTGTACAAGATTGCCGAACAATAGTTGCAAGAAAAGCACCCTTTTCTTAGTCTACTGGCGGGTTAACAGACCTCGACGTAAGCTCTTCTAGCGCAACCTATTCGCGTCCATTTTTATTCTATTTTATTGAACCATTCTTGCAGTTTATTTTGATTTCAATTGATTTATGATTGTTCCATTATTTATCGCACCTTGATACGCCAATATGACCAACAACATCACTGAGCAAATGCCAGTGATCATGGCGCAAAGATAAATCACATTGCTTCAGGAGTCTTTCATGTCAGATAACTTTATTGCTCTTGCACAAAAACGCAGAACTATTTATGCCCTTGGGAAAAACTTACCCGTTTCCGAGCAAAACGTCATTGATACCATACAGGAAGCCATCCGTCAGGCACCTTCAGCTTTTAACTCACAAAGCTCCCGAGCATTGATTCTGCTGGGTGATAAGCACGAAAAATTCTGGGATCTTACCCTGGAGCAACTGCGCAAAATTGTGCCTGCCGCAAACTTTCAGCCCACCGCTGATAAAATTGCTGGCTTCCGTAACGCTGCTGGCTCGGTGCTGTTTTTTGAAGATCAGGATGTCATCCAAGGTCTTCAACAGCAGTTCCCAGCCTATGCCGATAACTTCCCTGTTTGGTCAGAGCACAGTTCTGGGATTGCGCAATATGGCGTATGGCTAGCTTTGGCTGAAAAAGGCATTGGTGCCAACCTGCAACACTATAACCCGCTGGTTGATAGCGATGTTCAGAGCACCTGGAATGTACCTACAAGCTGGAAACTGCGCGCACAAATGAACTTTGGTTCCATCGAAGCGCCTGCAGGAGACAAAGCGTTTATGGATGATGCTCAGCGTTTTATCGTTGCCAAATAATTGACTCGCTCCCTGCCCTGATTGAGTGCGCGGGGAGACCTAGCTTGGCTCCGTTTAACAAACGGAGCCTTAAATTATGGCTTCTCTTCTCCACGTCGAAAGTAATAGCCACAGTGGGGGCAAATCATCGTCATATTTTTTCTTGATTTATGCGTACTCTGTTGAGCAGTGCGCGAACATTTAGGACATCTAACATCTACTGATTTGCTACCAAACATCTTAAAACTATCAAAGATAGACATATCTTTTATCCAGTAGAGACGTTGGATCCCAGTGTACGCTTAAATGCTGATGATTAGGCTTTTCAATTGTTTTTTCTGCTCCCTTTGTGTTGCCAAGACGTTTTTTGGCTATCAATCCGCAATAAGGGTTGTGAATGATCAAAACAAGAGGACTTAACAGCCACACCCTATCCCTTTAACGCCCATCCTACTATCTGCATCGGGCAGAGACTGCAACTTGCAGCAACTTAGGTATAATACGCATTGCCCCTTTTTATTGCTCTTAAAGCCTCTAGTTTTTACTTGCAAATCTCTTGCAGCACGGGCTCAAAACTAACAGACAGCTTTGAGCGAGGAGCTGACGTGATTACTTTGATTAAGCTAATTCCCATGGCAAATCTTTACGCCTATTTGCTGGTCTACGAGGGTTTGTTATCAGGACTCTCTCGCATTGCCAGCCCGCCCTGCATCGGGGATTACATCTGGATAACGCCACCAAGCATCATTGATGCCCCGGACATCATTAGCCCCATAGTGAATGGCGTCGCTGTTCCACCAGACATAATCGTCATGACCGCACCAACCGCTACAAGTACCGCACCGAGGATTGTTTGAAACACCCCTCCCTTTTTAATGCCGATGATGATAGATGCGATTCTGATATCGTCACTGCCTAAGAACTCAAGTTCGTCACGATCAATATTGCGCTTACCGTTGAAAACAGCAAAGGTCAGGCCACGATCTTTGGCGGTCTGTAGGAATTTTTCAAACCCTGGGATAGTGACAGATAGCGCCTTGATGGCTTCCTTCGGTGTAGATACCACCAACTTATGAACACGTCCAAATGTTGCGCCGAGGACACCGTAGAGTCTGACCATCCGATACTCATGTGTGGTGGAATTCATATTTTCTCCAATAAAAAAGGCCACCTAAGTGACCTATAGTTGAGTGGTTATATTTATTTAACTCGCCACATTCTGTATTGCCCCCATAAACCCACCTCGCTTATATATTCCTGAGGTGTTCCGTCAGCTACTAAATCAAGGGTCTTTCTCATTCCCATAGTTAATACATTACATTCATTACTGACACGAAGCTTATGAGGACCATTAGCAAGATAAGCCGTAACAAACTGGTTTTGTTTCAAAACGGCAACATTTTCATCATCGATAGCAATAAGGAATTTACACACTCCCCCGCTCCCCGCGCCAATAAATTGTTTATTTCTTGTCACGGTAACTTTTGTTTGTTGCGTACCATTTTTGGGTATGACTATTTCTTTATTTAGAATCTCTTCCGCTGGTCCATATGGACGAGCACAACCAGCCAAAGTCAGAGCAGTCAGAGCCAAAAGTATTTTTTTCACATCCCTATCCCTATTGGTCATAATCTGCTACATAATATCACCGCTTGACGACAGAAACACTATTCGATGGGGTGCTGGACACGTCTATAACAGCGGTATCCGCACCCGATACGGGCCGATTATATCGAAGTTTGATAATTGTCCGGTATTGCCTACGGCACGCGCTGGCTAAGCTGGCCGTACATATGGTGGATCATCATTCCATCACTGATGTAAACACCGATGTAAACACCGGCATGGTTCGGCTCATCCGCTCGTATCTGCATAATGATTACATCACCAATCTGCAGATCATCAGCAGTCGGTACAAAACCGGCTTCGGCATAGTGCTGCATGTAGAGGTTTTCACCCCGGTTCCACCACCCGTCTGCCCGCTCGAAGTTTGGCAACGTTACGTCTCGCTCAAGCTGGTACCAATCGCGGATGATGGCGTAACAATCCCAGAAGCCGTGAACGTTCGCTTCGCTCAGCGAACGCCGGGCGGTAGATAAAAAATACCTTGGGTGTACCAAGGCCGATTTAGAGCATAAAAAAACCCGCTCATCGGCGGGCTTCTATTCGAACTTTCAGACTGTTTGAATAACCGGTCCATTAACAGTCATTACCATCTGCTTAAAATCGAATTTGGGGATCACTGGTACTTGCTTCATGCGTATTTCCTTTCAGAAATGAACCCTTGTCGCCCAGGAAACCAGCCCAAGAAGGTACGCCTACTACTACTGGCATCCTCAAAGGTTCATTTCTGAACAGGCTCTTGGTTTGGTTTAAGCACCGGCGCGGTGCGGATACAAAAAAGCCCCACCGAAGTGAGGCCTCTTTGATACGAGAAGATAGTGACTGAGTAACGACTCTTATCACATTAGCGCATAAATTGCGTACACGTTACCGCTTTGCGTATCGTTCCGGCTTTATCTCAACAAAGCCATTCGAAGGGGTGAAAAAATTACAGAAAAGCAGAACAAAGCCAGATCCTTTGTTACGACACGAATTCGATCAGCTCATTTTGAGTTTATCCGGGCAGTCAAAGAATCTTTGGCAATTTGCCATTTTCTCAGGGATGAGACACGGAGAATTAGCCGCGCTTGCGTGGAAGGATATCGACTTGGAGGCAGGAACGGTGAATGTACGCAGGAACCTAACTGCGTTAGGTACTTTCGGCCCTCCTAAGACTAAAGCAGGGTTTAGAACAATTTCAATGCTGACTCCAGCACTCGATGCGCTAAAGGCTCAAAGGGAACTGACGGCGCTTTACCCAAAGACTGAAATCACTTATCACCACCGGGAGTATGGGCATACGGAAAAATAGAAACTCCATTTTGTGTTTATGCCGTGGCAAGCTAAAGGGGAACAAAAACCGTATTACTCATTATCATCGATTGGTGCCAGATGGAATGCCGCTGTAAAACACGCTGGTATTCGGCGGCGTAATCCGTACCATACACGACATACTTTCGCATGCTGGTTATTGTCGGCCGGTGCAAACCCCTCTTTTATCGCTAATCAGATGGGGCATGATAACGCGCAGATGGTGTACGAGATTTACGGAACATGGTTCGAAGAACTGAATAATGAACAGGTGAACATGCTCAACGCCAAGCTTGCTCAGTAATACGTTTTGCCCCAACTTTGCCCCTTTTGAGATTTGAGAAGTAACAAATGAATGAAAATCAAGTAATTAAACCTAATGAGCAGTACAACCTGAACAAATTGCAAAAACGCCTGCGCCGTAACGTCGGGGAAGCGATCGCGGATTTCAATATGATTGAAGAAGGTGATCGCATCATGGTTTGCCTGTCAGGTGGTAAAGACAGCTATACCATGCTGGAGATCCTGCGCAATCTGCAGCAAAGTGCACCGGTCAACTTTTCACTGATCGCCGTTAACCTTGACCAAAAACAACCCGGTTTCCCTGAGCATATTTTGCCAGAATATCTGGCAAGCCTAGGCATTGAATACCAGATTGTTGAAGAGAATACTTACGCTATCGTTAAAGAGAAAATCCCTGAAGGTAAAACCACCTGTTCTCTCTGTTCTCGCTTACGCCGTGGCATTCTTTATCGCACCGCCACTGAGCTTGGTGCCACCAAAATTGCTCTCGGCCATCACCGTGACGACATTTTACAGACACTGTTCTTGAATATGTTTTACGGCGGCAAACTGAAAGGTATGCCTCCAAAGTTGATGAGTGATGATGGTAAACATATTGTGATCCGCCCTTTAGCCTACTGTCGCGAAAAAGACATTGAGCGTTTTGCCCAGGCAAGACACTTCCCCATTATTCCGTGCAACTTGTGTGGTTCACAACCCAACCTGCAGCGTCAGGTGGTTGGCGATATGCTGCGTGACTGGGATAAACGCTATCCTGGCCGCATCGAAACCATGTTCAGTGCCATGCGAAATGTGGTGCCTTCCCATCTTTGTGATACCGAACTGTTCGATTTTAAAAATATTCACCACGGCAGTGAAGTTATCAATGGAGGGGATCTGGCTTTTGATCGTGAAGAGTTGCCCCTACAACCGATGGGCTGGCAGCCTGAAGATGAGGACTCGCCAACCCTTGAACGCCTGAACGTATTGGAAATTAAATAGCACACTTCCGCCCGTCTGCAGGCGGATTATTGGATCGCGGTAGGAAGGCAGTGATCGGCCTCCCGCGACTAACACACCCTGCTTCTACCTTGCGTGTTCCGCGTAAAAATGCTGCTTTCCAGCAATGCTAATGTGTAACCGTGACTTACGCTCTGCGCTGGTAAGCCGAGGGTTTATCAACAGGCACGTTCGGAACCCGTCTGAGGCATCTGCGCAGACGGGCTATCGTTAATTACGCCCTGACTAAGAATTTTCTTCGAAAAAACGTTGAAAAAACGCTCACCTTTCCGTATACTTTTTAGCCTGTTTTTATTGTCGCTGTTTCAAACTGATTAATAAGGTCGGCACCATGATGGTGTTGGTTGTAACGTAGAGGGAATTATGTCGTTAAATGTTATCTATGTAAGTGCCAATGGCACTAAAAATGCGCTGGGAACCGAGAATAGCCCCATGGATTTGGCTACTGCTGTTTATGCTGGGGGCGAAAATAGCATTATTGTCCTATTGAATTCCGCTGGGGCAATTCAAACATCTGGCGTGGCGCTGTTTAAAAACCAGTATATCCTAGGTGAAGGAGCCAGCGCAGTGGTGTATCACGCCGATGGTGTCACCACTGAGAATTATACCGCCCCTGGATCAGGTGGTGCCCTGTTAAACGGCATATCAAAATATAACGCCGTCGTTGGCACCAATATGCATACCGAAGGTCCTGCCGTGGTAGGCGTAACAGCCAGCGGTGGGGTAAACAATGCGGGGATTATTGCAGAAACACGCTATAACTTCGTGTTGTCTGGCCAGTCGAACATGGCGGGTTGGGAAGATGTGGCTGATTTTGATCCTGAACTCCGTAGCGTACAGGAGCAGGTTAAAATCTGGACCGGTAACCAGTTTGAAAGCTTGACGCCGAATAAAAATACTAATCCACTGGAATTTGGTGCCGCCCCAGCCAAGAGTTGGGCGGGTTCTGAGTTGTCTCTTGGTGTTAACCTGACACAGGCATTAGGCTCAGAGGTCTATCTCACCAAGGTCACATCCGGCGGTACGTCTATCGTTCGTTGGCTGAACGGCGATATGCTTACCCACATTTTTACCAACACACTCAAGTCATCACAGGCGATTGCCGATCAGGGATATGCGCCATTTATCGGTGGCGTTGGTTGGACTCAGGGGGAACATGATTACGGCCGACACAGTGACTATGATCAGAAGCTGCTCACCTTGCTTGCCCGTATGCAAACCGAATTTGCCATGGAAGACCTCAAATTGATAGCAAGTGGAACTTCTCCTTACCTAGGAGGACCACAAATAGAAGCCGAGTTGCAACAGGCTGCTAATGCGTCTGATCGTATTGAGTTTTTCAGTATGCAACACTTCCAGAAGTCGTCTAACGGACTGGTACACTTTGATGCGGAAGGATATTCCTACATGGGGTATCAGTTTGCCGTCAACTTATTGAAAGATCTAATGGGTAGTCCCGTATCACAGGAGGATATTACCGGCTATATCCCTCTGTGGCTGCGGCCTGTAGCCCCTGAAGCCAATGACGATCGTGTCACCGTGATCGCAGGCCTCACGGAAGACACTGGTAATGTTCTACTCAATGATAGTGACTATAACCCGCAGGCTATTCATGTTTCAGCCGTTGGCAACCGCATGGACGCCGTTGGCGAATGGATTAACCTGGAACAAGGGGGGCGCATCCAGATTTCCGCCAATGGGAAATACATCTTTGAGCATCAAGGTGCCTATGCCGATCTGGCCTTTGGTGAATCAGTGCGGATTGCCATCGACTATCAGATCAGCGATGAAACTGCGTTGACCAATCATGCCCAACTGCAGCTGGTGATTTACGGCCAAGGCCCTGCCGATCAATATACCACTATTTATGGTAATCAAAACAATAACGTCCTGACTGGCAGTGACCAGAATGACATTATCTACGGTTATGAAGGTAATGACGTTATTTATGGCAATAACGGTAGCGAAATTATATTTGCCGGTGCAGGCCATGACATTATCTATGCGGCCAAAAACGGCAATACCGAGGATGCTGAGGCGCGTCATATTATCTATGCTGGCGAGGGCTCTGATACGGTCTATGGCGCCAAAGGGGATGACTTTATCGACCTGGGTGAAGGCAATAATACCGTACGCAGTTACGGTGGTAATGATGAAATCATTGCTGGGGATGGCAATGACTATATCTTTGCTGCTTCCAATAACCTTCAACTGGACAAAGGCTTCACCAAGCAGATCAACAGCGGTGCAGGCAATGACTATATCGAAACCTCGGACAGCGACGATACCATCGTAGGTGGTGATGGCAATAAACATATTTACACCTATGGCGGAACAGACAGTATCAAGGTTGGTAACGGCAATAATACGATTAGGGCTTACGCCACAGACCGCAATGATGATATCAATGTCACTAAGACCATCATCAGCGGTAATGGCAGAGATATAATTGATACATCCTACGGCAATGACAAAATTATGGTAGGCAACGGTAATAAAATTATCCGTACCTACGGCGGTAATGACACCATTACTACGGGTAACGGTAATAACTATATTGATACGGCCAGAAACCGCAATGAAGGCAGCGGCAATACCGTTAAGGTTATCACCGGCAGTGGTAACGATGTGATCCACACTGGGGCCAGCAATGATCTGATTGATTCCGGGGATGGTAGCAACACCATTTTCAGTTACGGCGGTGATGATTATATCAAGACAGGCAGCGGGAACGATAATATCCATGCCAATGCCAGTAACCGCAATGACGACATCGGTCACAGTAAAACCGTGATCAGCGATGGTGGCCGCGACGTAATTCATACTTCCTATAGTAATGATACAGTGATTCTGGGCGATGGCCAGAAAACGGTCTACACCTACGGCGGTAATGACAGCATTACCACGGGTAACGGTAATAATTACATTGATACTGCTGTAAGTCGCCTCGCCGGTAGTGGCAACGAAACCATGATCCAGACGGGTGATGGCAATAATGTGATCCACACCAGTAGAACAGATGACTATATCGTGACCGGGAACGGGAATGACATTATTTATGCTTACGGTGGGAATAACATCATTGAGTCTGGTGGTGGCAATGACATGATTTTTGCCTTTGATCTCGACCGTAATAATGACAAAGATAAAGTGAATTATATTGACGCTGGAGCAGGTAACGATACGGTCCATGGCACACAGGGTGAAGATACCATTATCGGTGGCTTTGGTGATGATACCTTATACGGCTACACGGGCAACGATCTGTTTATTTTCAGCGACGGTGCGGGTAAGGACATTATTGCGGACTTCAATGTTAAAGATGACAAGATATTGTTCAGCAACTCAGCTTTGAGCTTTGACGATCTGCACTTCAAGGCGGTGAATAACGACACGATAGTGTCTTATTTTGACAGCCAGATTACCCTGCGCGGAGTTGCAATCGTTAATATTGAAGAAAACCTGTTTATTTTCTGATCCTTTCATTTATCTAATGACAACAAGGGACTATCCCATTGTTGTCATTAGTTTTTCCATCTTTGATTGAAATACTTCTGACGAAGATGAACAGGGCAAGCCCATCGATTTAACGCCTTTACGATTGTCTACCCTATTTTGGTTGTGAACCTGATCACACTTAACGCATTAGCTACCTGACATCATGAATTCTATGTATTACTGTTTTTTTATACAGTAAATAGGAGATGACTGATGGATATTACCCCTTGCGTTTCACATGTCTCGTTAGGAACCAATAAATTTGATCTTGCCGCACAATTTTATGATCAGGTACTCAGTGCGCTAGGTTGCCGGAGAGTGCATGATTTCCCCGGTGCCATTGGCTATGGCCATGAGTACCCAGAGTTCTGGCTGCAAATCCCTATAGATGGTAAACCTGCTGGCACCGCCAATGGCGTTCATGTTGGTTTTTTTGCCACCAGTAAACAACAAGTTGATGCATTTTATCAGCAGGCGTTGGCCGCAGGGGCACAAGATGAAGGCGCACCAGGCCTTCGCCCGGAATATGGTGATGCTTATTATGGCTGTTTTGTTCGTGACTTGGATGGCCACAAAATAGAAGCCAGTTTCTGGAACGAAAGTGTCGCCGGCTGCTGCTAGTGCTTGGCCAGTCAGCCACCCTGTCTTGCCACAGTAATACTGATAAAACGTTGGCTAGCTCTGCACCACTCAAAGAAATATCGATAAAAAAATGCCGGTGATTAAACCGGCATTATTGAATCAAATCTGCTATGTGCATAATTCTAAAATAAAACAATTATGGAGCGCAACGCCCATCGCTCGACGTTGCATTCACCTGCGCTTAAAAGCATGCCGCATTTATAATAAAAATATGTTGATGCTGCTCAATTTAAATGATCTTTTCCGTAAGAATTTTGCTTATAACCCGCTCACCGTAACGCTTCAACCACAAGCAACTGCCCATCAGGGCCACATGTGATTGGGCAAACATACCCATACTGTCGTAGTGACTTTGGCTAACCCGAGTAAAACATTCTCTTTGGTTATGGGAAATTTGTTCTTCCTATCGATAACAGATGACCAGTGAATTTATGTTGTTGGCAAAAATCTGGCCTTACAGACTGGGGGCTTGCCAAGCGACACGCTATTCACATCAATCGCCAAGTCTGCTGACCTTTTGGTGTTGCTGATCAAAAGATAAGCTTTTGAATTTAAATAAAACAATAATAAAACAACATTAAACATTAAATTATTATTGTTTTACGATAATTTTATTGGCATGATTGCACTTCCTGATACTCATAAAACAGAGGTTCTTATGTCAACAACACGTATTTCAGTCCTAAGCAAACGGATGGCTACCATCACTCTCGCTTTTCTTATCATGATGATCTTGCTGAACGTGGTCGCTTGGTTATTTCCTAGCAATATTGCCGGGCATGGCTTGGGGTTTTCTCTGACGGAGACCTTTATCAGTGACAGCAAAGTTAATGTAGCATCGCTGCCAGGATGGCAAATTGCCGGCGCTATTATTTTATCCAGCATTCCACTGCTTGCACTGGTGTTTGGGCTCTATCAGTTGCGTCTGCTTTTTCAAACCTATGCACAAAAAGCCTATTTTTCCGTCACTGCCGCACAACATTTGGGACGAGTGGGTAAATCTATTGCCATCTGGACGCTGTTAACCTTTCTTTGTGAGCCTTTACTGAGCATTTGGTTGACCATGCAAGCGCCTGAAGGTCAACAATTCATCTCGTTTAGTTTCACCGTACAAGATGTTGTTGCCTTATTCCTCGCTGTTTGCATCACCATCATTGCTCACATATTGCAACAGGCAAGTATGATATACACAGAAAATCAAGAGTTTATTTAAAGGTATTACTATGACAATCATCGTGAAACTTGATGTGCTGTTAGCCAAGCGAAAAATGAAGTCTAAAGATTTAGCGTCAGTCATTGGTATTACAGAACAAAACGTCTCTCTGCTAAAACAAGGTAAAGTGAAAGGGTTACGTTTTTCTACTCTGGATGCAATTTGTCGCTATTTAGAATGTCAGCCCGGAGATATATTAATTTATTCTGATGAAACAAAGCCAGACAATGAATAGCTGCCGGGAGAGCAGCTAGATCATAAATATGGTTCTTCCGTTTTATCAGCAAGTGAGAACCTCAGGGATGAGGTTTCATAATCCCCAACAGAATACCAACGAACTGCCATTCCCCCGCTATTCCACTAGATGTCGTCTTAACGTGGGGTTATCGCGGTGAATCTGACGTCACTTGATAACGATAGCCCACCCCATGTACCGTGCGAATCAATAATGGGTTGTTGGGATCCTGTTCAATCACTTTGCGTAGTTTAGAAATATGCTGATCCAGGGTGCGGCTGTTGGGTAAATAGTCATAACCCCAGACCGCGTCGAACAACATTTCCCGAGTTACCACTTGATTTTTATGCTGATAAAGACAAACCAGAATTTTTATCTCACGCAGCGATAACTCCAGACGCTCTGTCTGGCGTAGTGCACACAACTCATTGGGATAGACGGTCAAGTCGCCAAAGCAGAAACGGGTATCCGGTTGCGGGTTATTTCTACGCAAACAACGCCGAGCAATGGTTTTAATTCTGGCGCGAATTTCATGAATGCCAAATGGCTTACTGATATAGTCATCAGCACCCAGTTCTAACCCCACCACACGATCAATCTCTTCATCTTTGGCCGATAAAAAAATAATCGGGATATCTTCATCCTGTTTGCGGATTTCACGGCATACCTGATAACCATCCATCTCTGGCATCATGATATCCAGAATCATAAAGTCTGGTTTTTGCTGCTGGTATTTTTCCAGCGCCACTTTGCCGTTTTCCGCAGCAATCAGCGTGTATCCCTCACGGGAAAGCGCTTCAACCAATCCTTGGCGAATATTGGTATCATCTTCAACCACCAGTATTTTCATCATTCTCCCTTGGGATTATCACGATGGATCATTATGCCGCCGTAGCGGGCGCTTTGCGCATCAACCGTAGCGTGAAACGCACCCCCGGAGACAGTGCTGTCACCGAGATCTTGCCACCTAAACTGTGTGCCAGTTGCTGAGCGATCGTCAAACCAATACCTGTGCCTGAGACCCCTTCAGTAATGTTTGATTTTACCCGGTAAAAAGGCATGAAAATCATTTCAAACTCTTTATCAGCGATACCTGGCCCATAGTCCCGTACATGAATATCAACATAGTCCGCATGGGCAACCACTTGTAGGTCAACTTGCTTTCCTGTAGCGGCATACTTCTCTGTGTTATTGAGTAAGTTGTTGATAATCTGCGTCAGACGGTCTACATCAGAATTCACCAGCGCATTTTCAGCCACTGTCACAACCAGCGCCATTCCCTTAGCCTGCAGGGAAGGTGTAAAGGTATGCGCAATCTGTGTGACTAATTGGCTGACATCCACTGACTGAAGATACAACTTGGGTTCACGCGTAAAAGTGAGAATATTCTGGATCAGACGGGATAAGCGCTGGCTCTCGCCAATAATCACATTCAAATAGCCTAGCTGACCACCATGCTGATCAGTCAATTCCTCTTTCAGTAGCTCAGCATAGAGTGTGATATTAGTCAGTGGGGTTTTCAGCTCATGGGATACCTGGCTAACAAAATTCACCTGTTGACGCGCCAAGCGTGTTTTTTGCGTATATTCACGGTATAGACGGAAGAGAATAAACCCAATACTGGCCAGCATTAGCAGAATAAATATCCCACCCCAGAGGTATACCGCCAATGTGTTGACTGGCTGACCATAATAACTAACCTGCCAGCCCGAAAGTGGATATGGCAGGTTTTGCTGTTCCAATAGTCGTTTTTCATCTAATAGCCGATAGGGGTTGCTCTGATACAGCACCCGCCCATTCTCTCTGACGACCAACGTATCGTTGCCAAAATCCACTTGGGCAGCATTGATGACATCAGAGAGTAAATTGATATAAGAAACGCGAAATCCTAGCGTGTCGCTACCTTTATTACGCCAATAAATAAGTAGCGCATCCTGAAGCTCTCCGCCGATAAACCAGCCTGATTGCGGCGCCGCATGCTCGTTTTTTAGACTATGGCTGTAAAGTAAGGAAGGGTCATCCACCAGGGGGGCGATCATCTGCAACCAGGCATGCTCTTGTTGACTCAGTGGCTCATTATCCTTGGGATACAGCAAGTGACCTTTTTGCAATACAAAAACCGCATTAACATCACTGTCTTGCTCAATCAGCTTTTTAAAGGAGTCATCATCGCGCTGGACATAATCCATAATGGCGTCCAGACGTGTCGCTTTCTGCTGGAGAATATCCATGATACTGGTGCTCATCTGCGCGGCGCGCGTCTGTGCCAATATCTTGGATTGGTAGTGACGCTGCAATACCTCGTGCTCGATGGTGCGCACACCCAGATAAGTGATCAAACTGAAAATCACCAGCGTCATCATGACAAAAATGATTAAACTTCTGCGCTTGAACATCTGGCTCCTTGGAGGGTTGGTGACACTGTCACCAATGGAATTCTGCTTTAGACTCTGTTGATGCCGGCTGCAACTGCCTGCAGCCAGCAATCAAAACGATTATTGATTCTTCTGCGTTTTAATATTGAAATTTTGTTCTTTTACCGCCTTACGCGATGAAGCCTTGCTTTCATTATCTAACTCTTCCACCATCTTCTTGTTCATCTGCGCACTGGATTCCGCTTTCTGCCTGGCTTCCGGTGTTTTGAGTTTCAAGCTTTGTAATTCCGCTGCATTGCCGCTAATGACCGCTTTAGCTTCTTCCATTTGCCCTTTATCCATCAACTGTATCGCGCGCTCATTTTCAATGGCTGATTTCTGAATAGCTGAATCGACAATCACATCATCCACTTGGGCTGAATTCACTTCTTGTGAGGACTGGCTGTAACTGACATTCACCTTTTCATCAACAGTATCAACCCGTTTGCTACTGAGGTTGGCATAACTGACACTCACATCAGCCAACAGTTTGGTTTCCGCATGCTGCCCTTTTGCTGGAACCACTTCCAACAAGACATATTTTTCCTGGTTGGCATACAGTTGGTTAAGTTTTACCTTCACCTTGTTCTTGCTGATAGTGCCATCGCGGCCAAGCAAACGTACGGGTGTCACCTGCTCCGGCGTGGTAATAACCACCTCGACATCTTGTGCTACCACTGACATCACATCATTAAATTCATGGGCCAATATTCCTTCCAGATTATTGGCATTTTTTACAAACACATGATTTCCGTCGCTATAGCTGGCAATGGTGGTCATCAGATCTTCGTTATAATCTTCACCAATACCAAATGTAGTAATGGCGATACCTTTTTTGGCAGCGACTCTGGCCAGCTCGGCTAATTCACTATTGGAGGTTGGCCCGACGTTGGCTTGACCATCAGAAAGCAGAATAATACGGTTTATCTGTTCTTTATCCAGATGACGGCTCACCTGCTGGATCCCTTTGCTAACCCCAGCAAACAAGGCGGTACTGCCGCCTGATTCAATGCTACGTCTTATTGCATTAATTATCTGCTGCTTATTTTTTACTTTCGTCGCTGGCAGTATCACTTCAGCTTCAGAGTCATAAGCCACTATCGACAAGGTATCATTGCTGTCGAGCATATTAACTGCCGTAATGGCCGCATCTCTGGCATTGATGATCCGCTCACCGTCCATTGATCCCGAACGGTCAATCACCAGCGCCAGATTAATCGGGTGACGCTGTGCAATAGCCTGCGGGTAACCTACCAGCGAAATTTTCAGGTAGTTTTTTTCTTGGCTGTTTTCCAGAACAACGGGAGAAGCCACTTGAGATTTGACGATGACTTTATTTGGGGCCGTACTCTCAGCCTGGACCCCCCAAGGCAATACCGATAACGCGAATAGCGCAAGAATACATTTTAGATTCATGGTGATACTCCAGTAAAATAATCCAATGCATTCTTGCCTATCTTGAACAACAAGATGTCTTTCTGCTGTATAAAGATGTCAAAAAATCGTAAAAGTTACTCTCCTGCTCTTCATTCGAGTTGCAGAAACAGCAACTCGAATGATTGAGAGTATCAACAGCACAGTAAATCAATGTTTCAAGATATACATCTGCTGGCTATAAGCGACATCTTCCGGGTTAGTGATTGGGTAGCCTTTCACCCACGGTTTAATCAAACGACCATTGGTATATTGATAAATTGGCGCTATTGGTGCTTCTTCCGCAATCATCTGTTCCGCTTTATTGTAATCGGCGGTGAGCAGCGTCGGATTGGTTTCACGGCTGGCCTGCGCCAGTAACTGATCATATTGCGGATTTTTGAATTTGGCGATATTACCAGTATGGGAAGAGGTGAGTAACGACAGGAAAGTCGAAGCCTCATTGTAATCCCCCACCCAGGAAGCGCGTATCACATCAAAATTACCGGTATTACGGCTATCGATATAGGTCTTCCATTCCTGATTCTGCAATTGGACATCAACACCCAATGTTTTCTTCCACATTGAGGCCACCGCAATCGCTATCTTCTGATGGCTCTCGGACGTGTTATAGAGCAGAGTGAGTTTTAACGGATTATTCGGACCATAACCCGCTGCCTGCATCAATGCCTTGGCTTGAGCGTTCAGCTCTTCCTGGGTCTGTTGTTGCAATAGATTAGCTTGTGGTTTAAAGCCAGCGGTGACATCCGGTGTAAAATGATAGGCAGGTTTTTCACCAGTACCCAGCACTTTTTCGGCAATAATTTGCCGATCAATCGCGTATGACAATGCTTGGCGTACCCGGACATCGTTGGTAGGTGCCCGTTGGGTATTAAATGCGTAGTAATAAGTGCCCAGTTGATCCGGTGTATAGACCTGACCAGGAATATCTTTCAGCAACTTTTGGTACATGGTTTTTGGAAAGGATTCGGTGATGTCGATATCCCCAGCCAAATAGCGTTTGGTGGCATTGGATTCCTGATTAATCGGCACAAAGGTGACTTTAGTCAGTACCGTCTGTGCGTGATCCCAATAATGCTCATTGGGTACCAGAACCAACTTTTCGTTTACCACGCGGTCTTGCAATTTGAACGCCCCATTCCCCACCAAATTACCGACTTTGGTCCAGTCACTGCCATATTTTTCAACGGTGGCTTTAGGCACTGGGAACAGGCTGAAATTCGCCGTCAGGCTAGCAAAATAAGGTACCGGTTTATTTAACTGTACCTTCAGCGTATGGTCATCTAACGCCACTACCCCGAGTTTATCCACCGGCATTTTGCCAGCAATAATTTCTTCGGCATTTTGGATACCTGCCAACTGGGCAAACCAGGCAAATGGCGATGTATTTTTGGGGTCAACCAGCCGTTGCCAGCTATAAACAAAATCTTTTGCCGTGACAACGTCACCATTTGACCAGCGGGCATCTTTACGTAAGGTAAAAATATAGGTTTGGTTATCATTGCTTTGCCAACTCACCGCAACACCAGGGATCACATTGCCCTGCGCATCCTGATTCACCAGACCTTCAAACAGGTCACGCGCCACCTGCGCTTCTGGTAACCCCACGGCTTTAATGGGATCCAGTGATGCCGGTTCATCTTTAATATGACGGACAATTTCTTGTTTTTCCGCCAGCAAAGTACCAGCAGGAACCTGGGCGGCCATTGCATTACCCATCACTGCGCTGATCGCCAGCGCACAAAGTGCCAAACGAAAACTCTGCTGCATTTTTCTTTCCGCCATTATTGATTAACCATGCAAAATTTTTATCATGCATTCCTATCGCCTTTCAAGCCGCAAGACGGCCAGAAGCGCTTTATTCGCCTAACAGACTGTGAAAATTAAGTTAAAGCATAATACACTGAACATCACCACAGCTTCTTTATTTTGGCATGAAGGAATCACAGCATGATCCAACACCGACCACAGAGTGAACGTGGCCAACTGACCACTGCTGGTGAGCAGTATGGCAAATCAGTGCTAGGTGCACCGTTACTCTACTTCCCCGCTGCCATCCAGGGCCCGAACACCGGATTGGTGATAGCAGGCACCCATGGTGATGAAACTGCTGCGGTGGTCACCCTATCCTGCGCATTACGTAGTATTGAGCCTAATCAGTTGCGTCATCATGTGATCCTGGCGGTCAACCCCGATGGTTGCCAGCTTGGGCTACGCGCCAATGCCAATGGTGTTGATCTAAACCGCAATTTTCCAGCCGCCAATTGGCGTTCCGGGGAGACAGTTTATCGTTGGAACAGTAGCGCCAAAACACGCGATGTGCGGCTATCTACCGGCGGGAGGCCCGGTTCCGAACCTGAAACCCAGGGATTATGCCATCTCATTTATCGCTTAAAACCAGTTTGGGTAGTGTCATTCCATGAACCCCTGGCCTGCATGGAAGACCCGCAAAAGTCCAGATTAGGAGAGTGGCTTGCCCATAAGTTTGCTCTGCCATTGGTCACCAGCGTCGGTTATGAAACACCCGGTTCTTTTGGCAGTTGGTGTGCGGATTTATCTTTACCCTGTATCACCGCTGAATTGCCACCCATCTCTGCTGATGCCGCCAGTGAAACTTACCTGGATGCCATGGTGGAATTACTGACCTATGGTGATTGATTCAGTACCTACAATTCAGCACCTACAATTCCATGCCTACAGCGCAATGGCTCCGCACTCAAAGGCCAGACCTGGCTCCACATCTTTTGCCAGCCAGGTTGGGCCATCAAGGTCAACAAAACGTGAGCCTGGTACCAACGGCAATGCAGCAGTGATCGCTCTAGAAGTACACAACATGCAGCCGAGCATGATATCAAACCCCTGCTCTCGCCCCTGTGCAGCCAGTTTCAGTGCTTCGGTCAAGCCCCCCGTCTTATCCAACTTGATATTGAACATTTGGTAACGATTCGCCAAACGCGGCAGGTCAGCCGTGGTATGGCAGCTTTCATCAGCACAAACCGGCAGTGGATGGACAAAATTTTGCAGGGCATGGTCATTATTGGCAGGTAACGGTTGCTCTAGCATGGCAACCCCCAACTCTGCCAACAAATGGCAACGAGCCTCTAATTGTTGCTCTTGCCAAGACTCATTAGCATCGACGATTAATGTGCTCTGTGGCACAGCGTTACGG
The DNA here is from genome assembly GCF_057180565.1 of Serratia sp. HNCC26DJ244. Classification (NCBI taxonomy): domain Bacteria; kingdom Pseudomonadati; phylum Pseudomonadota; class Gammaproteobacteria; order Enterobacterales; family Yersiniaceae; genus Serratia; species Serratia sp. HNCC26DJ244. The sequence goes on from NZ_JBXUGO010000013.1 coordinate 112,530, forward strand.
ATCGCCCGCATCCTTTCATCAACCCAATCATTATCCAGTTTGATTTTCAGTAAGGTGGCGCCCTGCTGCTGCAACGTTTTAGCCGCTAATGCCATGGCTTCAGGTGCTGCGATACTGACTGTTTGCGCCATCACTACACGGGTTGGCGCCACTACACCACTAAGCTGCCAGCGGTCGCGACCAGTAAGATGGCATTCCAAATCCCATAACGCAGAATCAACAGCATTGCGTGCTGCACCCGCAGGCATCAGATGTAGTAAATCTTGCCGCGTTGCCCCTTGTGCTACAGCATCAGCGACCGCAGCAAGCTGTTCCATTACTGAAATTTCGCTCTCACCATAACGGGGATAAGGCGTGCATTCACCGATGCCACAGTGGCCTTGCTGTTCAATCTCTACCACCACCACATTGGCTTGTGTGCGACTACCCCGCGCTATCACAAAAGCGGTATGCAACGGCCAGGATTCAGAATAAAAACGCATGCTTCTCATCGTTACTCCTGAATAACATCCTCACTGTCATCAGTGAGCTTACGGCTACTCAGCCCATACTCACGCAATTTGTTGGCGATGGCGGTGTGTGAAACCCCCAGGCGTTTGGCCAGTTTACGTGTGCTGGGGTAAGTACGATAAAGACGTGTCAGCACCGAGCGTTCAAAACGCTTGCTGATATCATCCAACGACCCATCCAACACTTCATCCGCCAATGACATTTCCACTTCAAATTCCGGCAAGATGATGTCTTGCGGGCGCAGTTGAAAGCCATCCGTCTGTGTCAGAGCACGATAGATGGCATTCTTCAACTGCCGAACGTTACCCGGCCAACTGTATTTGATGAGGAAACTGTTCAGATCACTCGCCAGCTTCGGTCTTGGTACCCCTTGTTCATCGGCGAAGCGCGCCACAAACAGTTCCGTCAGTGGCAAAATATCCTGTGGGCGTTGATGTAAAGGAGGAATAGATATCGTCAATACGTTAAGGCGGTAATAGAGATCTTCACGGAATTCTCCACGCTGCACCAGCTCAACCAGGTTTTTCTGAGTTGCACAGATCACCCGCACATCCACATGCACTTCATGCTCTTCCCCTACACGGCGGAAAGTACCGTCATTCAGGAAACGTAGCAGTTTAGTTTGCATGCGTGGCGACATCTCGCCAATCTCATCCAGCAGCACTGAGCCGCCATTCGCCTGCTCAAAGAAACCCTTTTTCCCCTCCAACGCATTGGGATAAGCCCCAGGAGCATGCCCAAACAGTTCACTCTCAACCACATCATCGGGTAATGCCGCACAGTTTAATGCCAGGAAAGGTTGCTTTCCGCGCGTGCTACGCAGATGGCAGGCACGTGCCAAGATATCTTTACCCGTTCCGGTGTCGCCGACAATCAGCAACGGCGCATCGAGCATCGCCAATTTACGCGCCTGTTCCAGTACCTGGCGCATTTTCGGGCTGACACCGACAATCTGCTCAAAACCGCTGTCATCATTGACTGCCAGACTCTGTAGCTGGCGCCCCATACGCGCAGCCGATTTTAGCATCACCACGGCACCCACCGGGGCCCCCTGCTGCTGCTCATCTTCCAGATAAATGGGGGTGATATCCATCAGGAAATCCTGACTGTGGACCACCACACGCTCGGAATGGGACGCGATATTCTCGCTCTCCAACCAACGGCCAAAATTATAGCCACTAATCAGCTGGCTGGCGGTCTGATGACGGATTTTATCTTCACTGAAATTAAACAATATCTGTGCAGCCGGATTGGCAAGCTCTACCTTGCCTTTCATATCAATGGAAAATACCGGTTCCGGCATTGATTTTAATAACGCGCGTAATGCCCGGTGTTCACGTTCTGAAGGCATAAAGTTGACCGTGCGCACATCAGTGACCCCATCGATTCGCCTGATTTCAGCCATCAAGGCACGAAAAACATCAAAATCGAGTTGGGAAAAATTCAGATAAATACGGCCGATGGGGTCAATTTCAATACCACGTAAATCGATGCCGCGGGATACTAAAAGATCGAGTAATTCTCGAGTAAGACCGAGACGGTCTTGGCAAAATACTTCCAAACGCATCAGTATTGACCTTATCTCTGCAGGTGCGGGAATATCTCACCATGATACTCCCTCCCTCCGAACAGAAGAAGTCATCTGTCAGCAAAAGTTGACAGAACTCTGTTTTCTTATTCCAGCGGCGACCAAAAAGCGATTGAACCGCGATTTATTGCGGCCGAGAGCCACTTTTGCTCATTGTCTCTTTTAACTGTGCGACAAGTTGTTTACGGAAATCGCCAAGTTTGGGTTTATCCCCCTCTAGCCAAGGCAAAGGGCGGCAAAGCTCCATCGCTTTAATGCCTAAGCGCGCCGTTAACAGTCCTGCACCAATCCCCTGCGCTGCCCGTGCTGAAAGACGAGCCGCAATATCTTGTGACATCCAATCCATCCCCACTTCCCGCACCAATTCAGACGCACCAGCAAAGGCGATATTCAGTAACACCAGCTTGAATAACCGTATTCGGCTAAAATACCCCAGTTCGATGCCATACAAGGTCGCAATACGATTAATCAGCCGAATATTGCGCCAGGCAATAAATGCCATATCCACCAACGCCAGTGGGCTGACAGCAATCATCAGTGCTGACTCGGCGGCCGAACGGCTAATTTCCCGCCGAGCCTGGCTATCGAGTACCGGTTGTACCAGCTTGGCATACAACACCACCACCTCTCGATCGTTTTGGGTTTCATGCAGTGAAGCCTGCCAACGTTGTAATGCCGGGTGACCTGCTGGCAACCCCGCCTGCTGCGCCAACTGTTCGCAGAACTGGCGTCCTTTACCCAAGCCATGGCTGTGTAATAATTCGCGGGCCTCATCACGCTCTTGCGCTCGTTGGCGCAAACGATATAACCGCCGCCACTCGCCCACCAATGAACCAATTCCAGCAAATACCACTAATCCCCCGGCGACGCCACCACCGAGGGCAATCCAATCTTGCTGAACCCAAGAGCTATGCAACCACTGCCCACCTTGGGCTATCACACTGATGCCGAACAGCAGCAAGCCCGCATTCACCATTTTACGCCATAGGCTACGCTTGGGTTTCAATGCCGCATTGATGATCCCTTCCGCGCGCCCCTCTTCTTCTTCCTGTTCCAGCTCCGGCGAGGTAGGGTAAAAATTCTCAGCCTGTTGTTGATCAAATGCCATACTGGCGCGCAGCACTGGCTCTTCTGGCGGCTGCAACGACTGTTCAAAATCAATACGCGGTTTTAGCGGTTCACTCATCGTAATTTGTCTCCCAATAAAAATTCCATCGCGGCATCTAGGCGAATATGCGGCAATGGACTTTCAATGCTCATCACACCTGGGCGAAATTGGTCAAACTGGAAACCTTGTTGCTGCCAGAATGCCGGGCCAGGTAAACGGGCTGGCACCTCACCGGGGAATACCGTCAATGGTTCACCATCACTTAGCCGGTGGCCTTTCAGTGCAGCCATTCGTTGCCCATGGTGTTCAACAGTGCCATTTTCTGTCCCCTGTATCGAAGCCAAGCCGAGGCAATCCATACTGATACCTTCAAATGCTGCGTTCTGCCAAGCCTCTTGCACCAGTTGCTGCAACAATGAAACCAGATTGGAATGCTGATCAGCAGTAATGTGATCCGCTTTGGTGGCAGCAAACATCAGTTTATCAATGGTCGGTGAAAACAGACGATGAAACAGGGTCCGTTTACCATAGTGGAAACTGCGCATCAGTTGGGTGAGTGCCAAGCGCATATCATTAAACGCTTGTGGACCACTGTTGAGAGGTTGCAAACAGTCTACCAAGACAATCTGGCGGTCAAAGCGAACAAAATGCTCTTTATAAAAGGCGTTGACGATCGACTGGCAATAATAATTAAAGCGCGCGCGTAACATCCCTATATTGCTGTTTTTATCCGCTTGCGCTAAGCGAGGGTCCTCCAGCTCGGCAATATTTGGCCAAGGGAAAAACTGCAACGCAGGCGCGCCAGCCAATTCCCCGGGTAATACAAAACGACCCGGCTGGATAAAGTGCAACCCTTGTGCCTTGCACTGTAGCAGGTAATCGGTATAGGCCTGAGCAATCTCTGCCAATTGGTTTTCATCAGCCGGCTGTAATGGATCAAGTGCTTGGCACAAGGTTAACCAAGGTTGCGCCCATTTGGCCCGATCCCCTTGCAGTAACCCACCCATCTGCCGTGACCACGCCAGATAGTCCTGTTCCAACATCGGTAAATCCAGCAACCACTCACCGGGGTAATCAACAATCTCCAGATACAGCGTCGAGGTTTCCTTAAAATGACGTAACAGAGAGTCACTTGAGCGGTAACGCAACGCCAGACAGATTTCACTGACGCCGCGCGTTGGTGTTGGCCAACTTGGCGGTGAACCATAGAGCTGTGCCAATCCTTCGTCATAGGTGAAGCGCGGGATCCCGAAGTCTCGTTGAGGGATGCGTTTAACCCCCAGCAGGCGCTCTTCTCGCACTGGCGAAAATAGGGGTAGACGAGCGCCGCTGTGAATATTCAGCAGTTGGTTGACAAACGAGGTGATAAACGCTGTTTTACCACTGCGGCTCAGCCCGGTTACCGCCAAACGTAAATGGCGGTCCATGCCCCGGTTGAGCAGCGAAGTAAGCTCATGTTGCAATCGTTTCATTGCTCTCCAACGAATATTTACCCGTCATCAATGAAGCTGTAGCAGTATTGGCTATGCTCGTTCACCCGAATCACTGACTTGAGTAAGCTCATCGGGACGTTCTCGTTTGCCGCCTACCTGCAACTCCATTGAACTTGGGTATAAAAGGTTACAGTTTGCGAAAACGGCTCTGTACACCAAAGGTGTCAGAGGTGACGTAGCGCTCAATTTGGCGGAGTTGCTGCTCCCCACTGCCAAGTTGATACGTCAGTTGATCAAGCAACTGGCGTGGTGTAGCGGTTTGTGCCTCCTGATAGCTACTCGCTGGGGCTTCATCCAACGTGAAGGTCAGAACGATATAGGCAATTACGGTAAAAGCAAACAAACCAAAAAACACTGACAGTACAGCAATCACGCGGATCAACAGTACCGGCACCTCTAAATAGTGTGCCAAGCCGGCACAAACCCCTTTCACCATCCCTTCTTCAGGAACACGATATAATTTTTTATTGCCTGTTGCGCCGGTCTGCTGCCAGCGGTTCTCACCAGAGGTTCCGGTTTGGTAGTCACTCCCTTGGTCATAATTCCTTCTTTCTTGATTTTTTCTCATTACGACTCCCTCCAATTGGGATGTTCCGCATCAAGAATATCTTCCAGCGCCTGAATACGTTCACGCATACGTGCAGCATCTTGCGCCAGTTGTGCCAGACGTTGCATTTCATGCTGACTTAATTGAATACCACTCTGCTGCCGATTGCTGTAATGCAGCCATAGCCAAATCGGGGCGACAAACAGCACAAATATTGTCAATGGAATGGCCAGTAATAGCGCGCTCATTTCAATTCCTTCTTGTTGACCAGTAAGTGCGGTCATACAAAGATAACCGCATTAGCAAATTATTCAGAACGATTCATCTTGGCTTTCAAGGCTGCCAACTGCTCGCTGATGGCATCGTCTGCTTTGAGTTCGGCAAAGGCCTGGTCCAGCGTTTTATTTTTACCCAGGCTCATACTCTCTGCCTCAGCTTCCATATGATCAATACGTCGCTCGAACTGTTCAAAACGCGCCATGGCTTCATCCAACTTACTGCTATCCAGTTGGCGGCGCACATCACGAGAAGATGAAGCAGCTTGATGGCGCAAGGTCAATGCCTGCTGACGTGCGCGAGTTTCGGTCAGTTTATTTTCCAACTCACCAATTTCACTCTTCATGCGTGCCAACGTTTCGTCAATCGTCTCCGCTTCCTGACGTAACTTAGTCATCAATGCCGAAACTTTTTGCTTTTCAATCAGCGCCGAACGCGCCAGATCTTCTTTATCCTTACGCAGTGCCAGCTCAGCTTTTTCTTGCCACTCATTGAGTTGGGCTTCTCCTTGCTCAATCCGACGCAGCAACTGCTTTTTTTCTGCTAAAGCGCGCGCTGAAGTGGAGCGCACTTCAACCAATGTATCTTCCATTTCCTGGATCATCAAACGCACCAACTTTTGTGGATCTTCAGCTTTGTCCAGTAACGTATTGATGTTGGCGTTCACGATGTCAGCAAAACGAGAAAAAATACTCATAATTTACGTCCTCTTCGGGTTGTTGGCTTAAATTTGCATCAACTGGGGTCATAACGCGCCGAGTTAAGTTAAATTACTCGCCATAAAACATAATTACCTTGATACGACATGGCTTCCATACTGTATTGATCCAATTCTGTCTTGCACCACTACAGTCTTGCCCCATTACTGCCTTACCTCATTGCTGTCTTACCTCATTGTATTATCAAGATACGTGCCAACTTTTAATTGATTGAAAAGTAATGATTATTTATTTTTGACTCTCTTTGGATTTACTGTAAAGTGAGTATTTTCACTAAATATTGGTCAATTTAATCATGAGTGACGCGTTAGAGAATCTGCTAGGCGAGGCAAACTCCTTTGTTGAGATGCTAGAGCAAGTTTCGCAATTGGCGAAACTCAACAAACCTGTACTGGTGATTGGCGAGCGGGGGACCGGTAAAGAGTTGATTGCACACCGCCTGCACTACCTGTCCAATCGTTGGCAAGGGCCGTTTATTTCGCTCAATTGTGCCGCCCTCAATGAAAATTTGCTGGATTCTGAACTTTTTGGTCATGAGGCTGGTGCCTTTACCGGCGCACAGAAACGCCATCTTGGTCGCTTTGAGCGAGCTGACGGGGGCACCCTATTCCTTGATGAATTGGCGACTGCACCGATGCTGGTACAGGAAAAGCTACTGCGGGTGATCGAATATGGTCATCTGGAACGGGTCGGTAGCAGTCAGTCGCTGCATGTGGATGTGCGTCTGGTCTGCGCCACTAATGATGATCTCCCTGCTCTGGCTGCAGCCGGTAAATTCCGCCCTGACCTCTTGGATCGCCTGGCATTCGACGTAGTGCAATTACCCCCATTACGTCAGCGCCAGCAAGATATCATGTTATTGGCTGAGCATTTCGCTATTCAGATGTGTCGCGAACTTTCGCTACCTCTGTTCCCTGGGTTTAGTGAACATGCGCGTAACGTGCTGCTGGGTTACCCCTGGCCGGGTAACGTGCGTGAATTGAAAAACGTGGTGGAGCGCTCAGTGTATCGGCACAGTTCAAGTGAACATGAGCTCAATGAGATCATTATCAACCCCTTTGCTCAGCATGCGGAAGGGATTGATAACATGACGGCTCAACCAACCGCTGATTTACCCGCCTTACCATTGGACTTGAAGACTTGGCAACATCAGCAAGAAAAAGCCATGCTGGAAGTGGCATTGAAACAAGCGCGTTTTAACCAGCGCAAAGCGGCCGACCTGCTCGGGTTAACTTATCACCAACTGCGTGGCCTTTTAAAAAAACATGCATTGTTACAGGGTAACGAAGCTACCTGATAACGATACCAGCCTGAGGACTGGGCACGATTAATATCGTAGAAATCGCAACCATTTTATTCAAGGGTTTGGGCTGTTCGCCATAGTGCGATACAATAACACTATTGCTTAATAACCCATGAAACGTCTATGCGTGCTTTACCTCTTTGGATAATGTCGCTGAGTTGCCTGGCAACTTCTGCTTTTGCAACCGCTGCTTTTGCAACAACACCAGCAACAACATCAGCGCCAGCGGATATCCGCCAGAGCGGTTTCGTATATTGTGTCAACGGGGTGTTGAATACCTTTAACCCCCAGATGGCCAGTAGCGGTTTGACCGTTGATACTCTAGCCGCCCAATTATATGACCGGTTATTAGGCGTTGACCCCTATACCTATCGTTTGATCCCGGAGCTGGCACAGAGCTGGGAGATACTGGATGACGGTGCAACCTACCGTTTTCATCTGCGTAGAGACGTGCCTTTCCAGACCACAGCCTGGTTCCAACCGACACGTAAAATGAATGCTGACGATGTGGTGTTCAGCTTTGAGCGGGTGTTTAACCCTGACCATCCCTTCCACAACGTCAATGGCGGCGAATACCCCTATTTCGACAGTTTGCAGTTTGTGGACTCAGTACAAAGCGTAAAGAAACTGGATGACTATACCGTCGAATTCCGCCTGCGAGCCCCTGATGCCTCTTTCCTCTGGCACCTGGCGACCCATTATGCCCCAGTGCTCTCAGCGGAATATGCCACAAAACTGATGTTGAACAATACACCCGGTATGATTGACCGTGAACCTGTTGGTACCGGCCCTTTTCTGCTGAGTGAGTACCGCTCCGGGCAATACATCCGTCTGGCACGCAATGATCTCTACTGGAAAGGGAAACCTCGGATGTCCCAGGTGGTGATCGATACCGGCGTGGGGGGGACTGGCCGCTTATCCAAGTTACTCACCGGTGAGTGTGATGTACTGGCTTACCCAGCCGCCAGTCAGTTGTCAATTCTGCGTGACGACCCTCGCCTGCGCCTGACCCTGAGACCCGGTATGAACATCGCCTACTTGGCTTTTAATACCCGCAAACCGCCACTCGACAATCTGAAAGTTCGCCAGGCGATTGCCTTGTCCATCAATAATCAGCGTTTGATGCAGTCAATTTACTATGGCACCGCGGAAGCCGCAGCCTCCATCTTGCCGCGTGCCTCCTGGGCATATAATAACGATACCCATATAACCGGATACGACCCAGCCAAGGCCCGTGAAATGTTGCGCGAAGCAGGCATTGAGTCGCTGGATCTGACACTGTGGGTCCCCACTGCCTCTCAATCTTACAACCCAAGCCCATTAAAAATGGCAGAACTGTTGCAGGCAGATTTGGCCCAGGTGGGTATTAATCTGGTTATTGTGCCGATAGAAGGTCGTTTTCAGGAAGCTCGTCTGATGGAGATGAATCACGATCTGACGCTGACAGGCTGGTCCACTGACAGTAATGACCCAGACAGCTTCTTCCGCCCATTGCTCAGTTGCGCGGCAATTCGCTCACAGACCAATTACGCTCATTGGTGCGACCCCAGTTTTGATGAATTACTCCAGCAAGCATTACTATCGCAGCAACTGTCGCAACGTATCGACAAGTACCAATTGGCGCAAAAAATTATTGAGCAGCAATTACCGGTGCTGCCATTGGCCTCCTCTTTACGTCTACAAGCCTACCGTTATGATATTAAAGGGCTGGTATTGAGCCCATTTGGTAATGCGTCATTTGCTGGGGTATACCGTGAGACAACAACGGAAGAGGTGAAAAAGTGATAATCTTTATCTTACGCCGCCTGTTGCTGCTGTTGATCACCTTATTCTTACTGACCCTGGTCAGCTTCAGCCTAAGCTATTTTACCCCGCGAGCGCCACTTAATGGCGCTGCTCTGCTGGATGCCTATCAATTCTATTTATCCAGCTTGCTGCATGGCGACTTCGGTATTTCCAGCATCGATGGTCAGGCCATCAGCGAGCAATTAAGAGAAGTGTTCCCTGCCACCATGGAATTGTGTTTTCTGGCCTTTACCATGGCTCTGTTTATCGGGATCCCTTTGGGGCTTATTGCAGGGGTGATGCGTGGCAAATGGCAAGATACCGCCATCAGTACCTTTGCACTACTGGGTTTTTCAATCCCTGTATTTTGGCTGGCCTTGCTGTTAATGCTGTACTTTTCACTACACCTGGGTTGGTTGCCGGTTTCTGGGCGTTTTGACATGCTCTATCAGGTAGATCATGTCACTGGCTTGGCGCTAGTTGATGCCTGGCTCTCCGATTCACCTTATCGCAGCGAGATGATCGCCAGCGCATTGCGCCATATGGTGTTACCGATTACCGCACTGGCGGTTGCGCCGATTACCGAAGTGATCCGTCTGATGCGCATCAGTACCGACAGTGTTTTCGGCCAAAACTATATCAAAGCTGCGGCAACTCGTGGGCTATCGCGGTTTACCATTATTCATCGTCATGTTCTGCATAATGCTTTGCCCCCCATCATTCCACAACTTGGATTGCAGTTTTCTACCATGCTCACACTGGCTATGATCACCGAAGTCGTTTTCAGTTGGCCTGGCTTGGGCCGCTGGTTGATTAGCGCTATCCGCCAACAAGATTTTGCGGCTATCTCTGCTGGAGTGATGGTTATCGGTACATTGGTGATTACCATCAATGTGCTGGCCGATATTCTTGGTGCTGCCACCAACCCGCTAAAACATAAGGAATGGTATGCCCTTCGATAATGTCTATCGCGAAAAGAAAATGCCGAGCCCGGCGCTTTACACTTGGCGGATTTTTTACGCTGATACCTTGGCGATGATTGGTTTGTATGGCGTGATTAGCCTGTTGCTGCTTTCCCTGTTTGGCAGCCTGTTGGCACCTTATGCGCTGGATCAACAGTTTTTAGGTTCTCAATTGTTGCCGCCCTCTTGGTCCCGTTACGGCAATGTGTCGTTCTTTTTGGGTACCGACGATTTGGGGCGCGATATTCTCAGCCGCTTGCTAAATGGTGCCGCTGCCACTTTCGGCTCCGCATTGTTGGTCACGCTCGCCGCCGCTGTGGTTGGCGTTATTCTGGGGGTTTTCGCTGGGGTGACCCGTGGCCTGCTCTCAGCAGTATTGAACCATATCCTTGATACGCTACTGTCTATCCCTTCCTTACTATTGGCAATTATCGTAGTCGCATTTATCGGGCCAAAGCTTGAGCACGCCATGTTGGCGGTTTGGCTGGCGCTGTTACCTCGCATGGTACGTACCATCTACAGCGCCGTGCATGATGAGTTGGAAAAAGAGTATGTGGTGGCTGCACGTTTAGATGGCGCTTCCACATTACAAATCCTGTGGTATGCCGTTATGCCGAATATTGCCGCTGTGCTAACAACTGAATTCACCCGTGCGCTATCGATGGCTATTCTCGATATTGCCGCGCTGGGATTCCTTGATCTCGGTGCACAACTCCCTTCCCCCGAGTGGGGGGCAATGTTAGGCGATTCCCTGGAGCTCATCTACGTGGCTCCTTGGGCCGTGATGTTACCGGGTGCCGCTATTATGCTCAGTGTGTTGCTGGTCAACCTATTGGGTGACGGTATGCGCCGTGCAATTAATGCGGGGGTGAAATAATGGCGCTGCTTGATATTCGCAATTTAACCATCGAATTTATGACGGCTGAAGGGCCGGTTAAAGCGGTTGATCGCATCAGTATAACACTGGCCGAAGGTGAGATCCGCGGTCTGGTCGGGGAGTCCGGTTCAGGAAAAAGTTTGATCGCCAAAGCAATTTGCGGCGTCACCAATGATAACTGGCACGTTACTGCCGACCGCTTTCGCTTTAACGATATCGACTTGTTGAAACTCACTCCGCGGGAAAGACGCAAGCTGGTTGGCCGCGATGTATCGATGATTTTTCAGGAACCCCAATCCTGTCTCGATCCCTCTGAAAGCATTGGTCGCCAGATAGCGCAGGCGATCCCTCGCTGGACTTATAAGGGCCGTTGGTGGCAACGGTTTAACTGGCGTAAACGCCGGACGATTGAGTTGCTGCATCGTGTAGGTATTAAGGACCATAAAGATATTATGGGGAGTTTTCCTTATGAGTTAACCGAAGGTGAATGCCAAAAAGTGATGATCGCCATCGCGTTAGCCAATCAACCCAGATTGCTGATTGCCGATGAGCCAACCAACTCCATGGAGCCAACGACCCAGGCACAGATCTTTCGCCTACTGGCTGGATTGAATCAGAACAATAACACCACCATTTTGTTGATCAGTCACGATTTGCAGATGATGAGTAAATGGGCGGATCGGGTCAATGTGCTCTACTGCGGTCAAACCGTTGAGAGCGCGCAATGCGAAGACTTGCTTGCTGCGCCGCATCACCCCTATACACAAGCCCTGATCCGTGCCATGCCAGATTTTGGCCGTTCACTGCCTCATAAAAGTCGCCTGAACACCTTGCCAGGAGCTATTCCCTCGCTGGAGCACTTGCCAATAGGTTGCCGACTCGGGCCTCGTTGCCCTTACGCACAGAAAAAATGTATTGAAACCCCCAGCCTGCGCTCAGTAAGAGGTCGTCTCTTTGCTTGCCACTTTCCATTGAACATGGAGGAGCAGTAATATGGAAACACTATTGGAAGTGCGCAATCTGGCAAAAACCTATCGTTACCGCACCGGGTTATTCCGCCGCCAACATGTTGAAGCCGTCAAACCGGTCAGTTTTACGCTGCGTGAAGGCCAGACGCTGGCGATTATTGGAGAGAATGGTTCCGGTAAATCCACTCTGGCAAAAATGCTCTCCGGTATGGTTGAGCCCTCTTCCGGTGAATTGCTGATTGATGACCATCGGCTGGAATTTGGTGATTATCGTTACCGTAGCCAGCGGATCCGCATGATTTTCCAAGATCCCAGTACTTCGCTCAACCCGCGCCAGCGTATCAGCCAAATCCTTGATGCACCATTACGTTTGAATACCGAGTTTGATGCCATCGAACGCGAGGCGCGTATCAATCAAACTTTGCGTCAAGTGGGCATGTTGCCCGATCATGCCTACTATTATCCGCATATGCTCGCCTCGGGGCAGAAACAGCGTGTGGCGCTGGCCCGGGCCCTGATCCTACAGCCTAAAGTGATTATTGCCGATGAAGCCTTGGCTTCGCTAGATATGTCGATGCGTTCACAAATCATTAACCTGATGCTGGAACTGCAAGAAAAACATCGGATTTCATATATCTACGTTACGCAACATCTCGGAATGATGAAACATATCAGCGATCAGGTCATTGTGATGCATGAAGGTGAAGTGGTAGAGCGTGGAAGCACCGCCGAAGTCTTGGCTGCACCGTTACACGATCTTACTAAGCGACTGATTGCCGGTCATTTTGGTGAGGCATTAACGGCAGATGCCTGGCGGCGTGATGGCGCCCGGTTTTAAATACGGCATTTCAGGCGTGGTCACCGCACGCCTTTGCCAACACCATTAAATGAACGGTTAAGTCGGTTTTGCCGTCTGTTTATTAACATGAGAAAACCGACAGGTTAAACTTGCCCGCAGCTGATGATTCGCGTAAAAATGTCTGCCGCAAATATTGCCACTTACAACCTATCTACTGGACGATATGTTTCAAGATAATCCGCTGCTGGCGCAGCTTAAACAGCAACTTCACTCTCAAACCCCACGCGTTGAAGGCGTAGTAAAAGGGACTGAGAAAGGTTTTGGCTTTTTAGAAGCTGATGGCCAAAAAAGTTATTTTATTCCGCCACCGCACATGAAAAAAGTGATGCACGGTGATCGTATTGTCGCCACTTTACATACGGAAAAAGAACGTGAAATCGCCGAACCGGAAACACTGGTTGAACCTTTCCTGTCGCGCTTTGTTGGTCGGATACAGAAAAAAGATGATCGCCTCTCTATCATCCCTGACCACCCGTTGTTGAAAGAAGCCATCCAGTGCCGTCCAGTACGTGAATTGACGCATAATTTGCAAACTGGTGACTGGGTAATAGCCGAAATGCGCCGTCACCCGCTAAGAGGTGATCGGGGTTTTTACGCAGATGTAACCCAATTTATCACTGACGGTGAAGACCACTTCGCCCCTTGGTGGGTCACGCTGGCGCGTCATAATCTTGAAAAAGAAGCACCAGAAATGGTCGCCATCGGTGATTATGACCGCACACTACCACGAGAAGATCTGACCGCACTGAACTTTGTTACCATTGACAGCGCCAGTACCGAGGATATGGATGACGCGTTATTGGTACAGGATAACGGTGACGGATCACTGCAATTAACTATCGCCATTGCTGACCCTACCGCTTATGTCGAGCCAGGCAGTCCTCTGGATGATATCGCCCGCAAGCGCGCTTTCACCAATTACCTGCCAGGTTTCAATATTCCCATGTTGCCACGGGATCTGTCAGACAATCTCTGCTCACTGCGCCCTAACCAGCGTCGCCCAGTGCTGGCTTGCCGTGTCACAATAGCCGCAGATGGCGCATTGTGTGATGATATCCGCTTCTTCGCTGCTGAGATCGAATCCAAAGCTAAATTGGTCTATGACGAGGTCTCCGACTGGCTGGATGGTATTGCAGGCTGGCAACCACCTAATGAAGCGATTACCCAGCAGGTCACCTTGCTAAAGCAGGTGTGTGATCGCCGTAATAGCTGGCGCCATGAACACGCCCTGGTGTTCAAAGATCATCCAGATTATCGCTTCGTCTTAGGCGAGAAAGGCGATGTATTGGAGATTGTCAGTGAGCAACGCCGCACCGCCAACCGGATTGTTGAAGAGTGCATGATTGCAGCCAACGTTTGTGCCGCGCGAGTCCTGCGCGATCATCTCGGCTTTGGTATCTATAACGTCCATAACGGCTTTGACCCTGCCCTGGTCGAGCAAGCGGTCACGGTTCTGCAGGCCAATAATATTGCCGCTGAAGGGGAAAAACTGCTTACCCTGACAGGATTCTGCGAACTGCGTCGCCAACTTGATGCACAACCAACGCAGTTTCTTGATGGCCGTATCCGCCGCTTCCAAACTTTTGCCGAGATATCCACCACACCAGGACCGCACTTCGGTTTAGGGTTGGAGGCCTATGCCACCTGGACCTCTCCAATCCGTAAATATGGCGATATGATCAACCATCGTTTGCTGAAAAGTATTATCATTGAACAAGTGACTGAAAAACCACAAGATGAACTCCCCGCCCAGTTGACCGAGCGTCGACGGTTGAACCGCATGGCTGAACGTGATGTGGGTGATTGGTTATATGCGCGCTTTTTGAAAGATAAAGCCGGTAGTGACCAACGTTTCAATGCGGAAATTATCGATGTGACTCGTGGTGGCCTGCGTGTACGCCTGTTGGAAAACGGGGCCGTTGCCTTTATTCCCGCCTCTTTTATTCACGCAGTACGCGATGAAATGGTTTGTAGCCAGGAAGCTGGCACGGTTCAGGTAAAAGGCGAAGTCATTTATCGCCAGAGTGATACCGTACAGGTCAAGATTGCTGAAGTCCGTATGGAAACCCGCAGCGTTGTTGCCAAGCCTGTCAACTGAGCTGACAAGCCGGTCGTTTGACAATCAGGGCGCTACACAGCGCCCTGATTGTCAGGTTATTTAACCCAGTTGCATCGAACCAAAAGCCCCTTGCCAATCCTGCTCAAATTTCTCTACTGCCGCTTGCACTGCAGGTGTAGTAATGAATTGTTCCGCCACATCCACCGGTAAAGTGATGGACTGGCAACCAGCCAGCAGACACTCCAGCGCCTGACGGGGAGTTTTAAAGCTCGCAGCCAAGACTTTGGCATGAGGCGCATGCAGTGTCAGCAACTGCTGCAATTCATGTACCATTTCAATACCATCACCCCCTTGAGCATCCAGGCGATTAACGTAAGGCGCGACATACTCAGCCCCGGCCAGCGCGGCTAATAATCCTTGCCCGGCACCATAGACCGCGGTGCCTAGTGTTGGAATCGACATGGATTTCAACTGTTTGATAGCTGCCAACCCTTCCGCGGTGGTCGGTATTTTAACCACCAAACCGCATACACGCTGATTTAACAGCACGGCTTCCGCAACCATTTGCTCTGCATTGTTTGCCATCACTTGAGCAAATAACTTACCGGTGCCACCTAAGGCATCACGTAGTGCCGGAAGAACTTCCCAAATAGGTTTACCCGCTTTGGCAACAATGCTGGGGTTAGTCGTTACACCGTGCAACGGCAACACACGCGCCAAACGCTTAACCGCTGTCACATCAGCGGTATCCAGATAAAGCTCCATATCGTTCTCCTGAGTCTTTTGTGGATGAATTCAAGCTGTGGACATGATAGTGGAAAAAACCTCTCATTAGTTGATTAAAATCAAACCAACTTTCATTCGAAAGATATTAAATTTACGTAAGAAGATCCCAAGAGACCTACATTCATAAAGGTGACCCATGCTATTTAATCTACAGCGCTATTCAACCCATGACGGCCCAGGCATCCGTAGTGTGGTATTCCTGAAAGGCTGTTCGCTGGGTTGCCGCTGGTGCCAAAACCCGGAGAGCCGTTCTCGGCAACAGGAATTACTGTTCGATCAGCGCTTGTGCCTTGCGGGATGCACACTCTGTAGTGAGTGCTGTCCCCACGCCATTACCCGCCTTGACGAAACATCGTTAGCGTTACAACGTTCACAATTGACTGTGGCTGATTATGAGGCATTAACCGATTGCTGCCCAACCGGTGCGTTAAGCGTCTGTGGTTCGCTCATCGACATTGATGCCGTTATGGCTGAAGTCATGCGTGACAAGCCTTACTATTTACGTACCGGCGGTGGCCTAACGCTGTCAGGC
Organism: Serratia sp. HNCC26DJ244; assembly: GCF_057180565.1. Classification (NCBI taxonomy): domain Bacteria; kingdom Pseudomonadati; phylum Pseudomonadota; class Gammaproteobacteria; order Enterobacterales; family Yersiniaceae; genus Serratia; species Serratia sp. HNCC26DJ244. Next base: position 128,902 of record NZ_JBXUGO010000013.1, read on the forward strand.
GGTGAACCCTTTATGCAACCCGAGATCGCCGCTGAGTTGCTCAAACGTGGGCGCGAAGCCGGGATCCATACCGCGGTAGAGTCTTGCTTGCACACCCCTTGGGCCTATATTGCGCCCTCTTTACCTTGGCTAGACTTGATGCTGGCAGACCTCAAGCATGTGGACGAAGTGCGTTTCAAACAATGGACAGATGGCTCAGCCAAGCGCGTAATGGACAATTTCCGCCGTTTGGCGGCGGCAGGTACTCAGATCACCATACGTGTGCCGCTGATCCCTGATTTCAATGCTGACCGCGACTCTATCCGTGCCATTACCGACTTTGCCGCTGACGAGGTGGGTGTCAAAGAAATCCACTTTTTGCCTTATCACACCTTAGGTATCAATAAGTACCATCTGCTCGGCGCACCTTATTACGCTTCCCGTACCCCTCTTGATGATCCTGAACTGCTGGCCTATGCCGAAAACTATGCCAACGACAAAGGTCTGACTGCTATTTTACGAGGATAACACCATGACAACACTCGACCTGACTACCCTGACCGAGCGCACTCGGGCACATAAACTTGCGCTGATTCATATCGTCAAACCCCCGGTCTGCACCGAACGTGCGCAACATTACACGGAAGTCTACCAGCAGCAACAAGATAAACCGCTGCCGATCAGACGTGCGCTGGCACTGGCAAATCACCTGGCTAAACGCACCATCTGGATCAAAAACGATGAGTTGATTATCGGTAATCAGGCCAGTCAGTTACGTGCCGCGCCAATTTTCCCGGAATATACCGTCAGTTGGATTGAAAGTGAGATTGACGAACTGGCAGATCGCCCCGGTGCGGGCTTCTCGGTGAGCGAAGAGAACAAACAAGTATTACATGCCTTATGCCCGTGGTGGCGTGGTCAAACCGTTCAGGATCGCTGCTACGGGATGTTCACTGATGAGCAAAAAGCCCTGTTGGCAACCGGGATCATCAAAGCAGAAGGTAATATGACCTCCGGTGATGCTCACTTGGCGGTTAACTTCCCATTGTTACTGGCGAAAGGCTTGGATGGCCTACGTGAGAAGGTATCTGAACGCCGTGAACGCCTTCAGCTTACCGACTGGGATGACCTGCATAAGGAGCAGTTCCTTAAAGCCATTGATATTGCTCTGGCGGCGCTGAGTGACCATATTCTGCGCTTTGCCCAATTGGCTCGTGAGATGGCACAGACCGAACAACGGACCTGGCGGCGCGAAGAGTTGCTGACCATAGCAAATAACTGTGAACTGATCGCTCACCAGCCGCCACAAACTTTCTGGCAAGCCTTGCAACTCTGTTACTTCATCCAGCTATTCCTACAGATTGAATCTAATGGCCATTCCGTCTCCTTTGCTCGTCTCGACCAATATCTCTATCCCTGGTATCGCCGTGATGTTGAACTGGAACAGACTCTCTCCCGTGAAAAAGCCATTGAGATGCTGCACAGTTGCTGGTTAAAGCTGCTGGAAGTCAACAAAATCCGTTCTGGTTCACACTCTAAAGCCTCTGCGGGTAGCCCGTTGTACCAGAACGTGACCATTGGCGGACAAAAGTTGATCAATGGTCAACCTTGCGATGCCGTTAACCCGCTCTCCTATACCATTTTGGAGTCCTGTGGCCGCCTGCGTTCAACGCAGCCAAACCTGAGTGTGCGTTATCACGCCGGGATGAGTAATGACTTCCTTGATGCCTGTGTGCAGGTGATCCGCTGTGGTTTCGGTATGCCAGCCTTCAACAATGATGAAATCGTTATTCCTGAGTTTATTAAACTGGGGGTAGAGCCACAGGATGCTTACGACTATGCCGCTATCGGCTGTATCGAAACTGCTGTTGGTGGCAAATGGGGTTATCGTTGCACTGGGATGAGCTTTATTAACTTTGCTCGTGTCATGTTGGCCGCCTTAGAGGAAGGCCGTGATGCTACCTCCGGTAAAATTTTCCTGCCACAGGAACTGTCGCTATCCAAAAACAACTTTAGCCATTTCGACCAGGTACTGGCTGCCTGGGATACACAGATCCGCTATTACACCCGTAAATCCATCGAGATTGAGTGTGTGGTCGATACCGTGCTGGAAGAAAATGCTCATGATATCGTCTGCTCCGCATTAGTGGATGACTGTATCGAACGTGGCAAGAGCATCAAGCAAGGTGGCGCCAAGTATGACTGGATTTCTGGCCTGCAAGTGGGGATCGCTAACCTTGGCAACAGCCTGGAGGCGGTGCGTAAACTGGTATTCGATCAGGGGATTATTGGCCAACAGCAATTGGCACAAGCACTGGCGAACGACTTTGCCGGTCTGGATGGCGAGCAACTACGCCAGCGCCTGATCAACGCAGCACCTAAGTACGGCAACGATGTTGATGATGTTGATCAACTGCTGGTACGTGCCTATCAGACCTATATCGATGAACTGAAGCAATACCACAATACCCGCTTTGGTCGTGGCCCGATTGGCGGAACTTACTATGCAGGAACCTCATCTATCTCGGCTAACGTGCCATTTGGTGCCGCAACCATGGCAACCCCGGATGGCCGAAAAGCCCATACCCCATTGGCGGAAGGTGCCAGCCCGGCATCAGGGACCGACCACCTTGGCCCTACCGCTGTCTTTAACTCGCTGGCAAAATTGCCCACCGAGGCAATTCTAGGTGGGGTGTTACTCAACCAGAAGCTGAACCCATCAACACTGGAAAATCCACGTGACCGCGAAAAACTGATGTTGATGCTGCGCACCTTCTTTGAGTCTTACCATGGCTGGCATGTACAGTACAACATTGTCTCTAGGGAAACACTGTTGGCTGCCAAACAGCATCCTGATCAATATCGTGATTTAGTGGTACGTGTAGCTGGATATTCTGCCTTCTTTACCGCATTATCTCCTGATGCGCAGGATGATATTATTGCGCGAACCGAACATACTCTTTAATCAGTAAATCATTGCGGCCACTGCCAGGTGGCCGCCTATCAGGCTACTATGAACTCAAGACAACAAACCATTCTACATTTGGTGAATGACCGCCGCCGCATTAGCGTCAGCGAACTGGCCCGCGCTGCCGGTGTTTCTGAGGTAACCATTCGCCAGGATCTCAACCTGTTGGAAAAACGTAGCTACCTTAAACGTGTTCATGGCTCTGCCATTGCTTTAGAAAGTGATGATGTCGATGCCCGCATGATGTCTAACTTCGCGCTCAAACAGAAACTGGCGCAATATGCCGCTTCATTGGTTAACGATGGCGAAACCATTTTTATCGAAAGCGGGAGTAGTAATGCGCTCCTGGCCCGCTATCTGGCTGAGAACAAGCGTGTCACCCTGATCACCGTCAGTTACTATATTGCTCATTTATTGAAAGAAACTGATTGTGATGTCATCGTGCTCGGTGGGTTATACCAGAAAAAAAGTGAAACCGTTGTCGGCCCATTAACACGCACTTGTATACAGCAAGTCCATTTCAGCAAGGCTTTTATTGGGGTGGATGGTTATCATCCAGAAACCGGGTTTACTGGCCGCGATATGATGCGTGCTGACATTGCCAATGCCATCTTGGCCAAAGGTGTAGAAAGTATTGTATTGACCGACTCATCAAAATTCGGTCAAATTCAACCTAACCCATTAACTGCCACTAATAATAATATTGGACGCGTAATTACCGATGCACGTCTATCAGTTGGCTACCAGCAATTGTTAGAACGTCAAGGCATCAAAGTCGATCTGGTCAATGAATAACTTTTATACTCGTCATCCGCCAAGCTGCATGGGTATTAGCTGCGGTTGCTCGTCTCATCCATGAGACTCATCCCCTACGGGGCCGCCACCACCGGCGTTCAAATCGGTTTCTGACCCATTTGTCTCGAACTTGCAGTCTACCTGCAACTAGAATTATTTAGAGTATAAAAACAGCCTAATAACTCACACATTATTCATAATTTATCCATAATTGACCGATAAAGTGATTTTTGATTTTAAAATATTTACACTCCATAAAATTACTCTATATTCGGCGCTATATTATTACTTCACGACAACATCCCCATGAGCTTTCCTGAATTATAAACGTGTATATCGTTGTATCGTTGGTGAGCGATGTTTACAGACAACGCTCCAAATAAAAGGCGAACTTTAGGAAATAGTTATGCGTAAATTGACTGCTTTATTTATCGCTTCTGATTTAGCTTTCAGCGGCACGACGATGGCCTTTGCAGTTGATGAAGCCACTGCCCCTACCCGAATTATTTAGCGCATATACCCATCCCAATGAAGCTACAGCGGTGTTGGCTACGCTCGTGCACCCGAATCACTTACCCAAGTGAACTCATCGGGATTCCCTTGCCGCCTACCTGCAACTTCATTGAACTTTGGTATAGTTCTCCCTCGCGATCTTATTCGCCGAGGGAGTATTCAGTTGGTTAGTGTAAAAGGATTACATATGAAAAAACCAATTAGCTTGTTATTGTCATCTGCAACTCTTAGTTTAGTAATGATGAGCAACGTCAATGCTGCTGGAGAATTACAGCCAGGCAGATCAGGGCCGACAAACGGTGAAAATACCCTACTCCTTTGGGATACGCACTATTCAGGCTATATCATCTCAAATTATACGTTAGATAAATTAGAAAAAACTGACAAACTGGCAAAAGAAAGCCAGCAGAAACTCCAAGAAATGACCAGCCAATTCGATAAATTAAAGGAAGATCTCAAAGCAAAAGACCGTGAAATTGGCGAACTTAAGAATAAATTGGGTCAACCAGATAAGAAGCCCGCTGAGTTAAACGAATTAAAGCATAAAGTTGACCAGTTAGACAATAAACTCAGCGAACTTAACGAGCTGAAGCGTAAAGTCAACCAGCCAAACAATCAATCTGCCGAGATAAGCGATCTAAAACGGCAAGTCGAGCAATTAGGCGCAAAAGTTAATCAAATCAATGAATTAAAAAGTAAAGCCGACCAGTCAGGCAATCAATCTG